>CAIYQA010000456.1 GCA_903928175.1 uncultured Spartobacteria bacterium
CGTGCCCTGCAAGGGCACGGGGAAACGCTCGTGCTCAATCCGCTCCCCCTTACCAGCGCCCTTGCAGGGCGCAACCGATTGTTGCGCGGCACCCAGGGCGACGCTGCGCTCTGCCCTGGGCTGGTTTCCCTTGCGCTTTCAGCGCACAATCAATGCGACAACGTCAAACGAAAATGCTCTAGCCTGCATCCCGCACGGCGGCAATAAAATCGCGCATCCGCATTTTGTCCTTTTTGCAGGAATGAGACTCTACCCCGCTGGCGACATCGACCGCGTGGGGGCGCACGGCGCGAACCGCCGCCGCGACGTTCTCGGGAGTCAACCCGCCGGAAAGGATCACCCGCAGGCCGGGATTTTCGCGCACAAAAGCCGCCGCGAGGTCCAAATCAATCAAACACCCCGTGCCGCCGTATGCGCCGGGCACAAAGGCATCCAGGAGAATCGCGGAGGCTCCGTAGCGGCTCGCGGCGAGCAGCGCTGCCCGGTCCCGGGCTGCCAGCGCTTTCAGAAATCCGCGCTGGAGGAAGCGCGCACAGAATTCAGGGGTTTCATCCCCGTGGAATTGGAGCCGGTCCACCCCCGGCAACGCCTGCACCGCTTCCGCTTCGGCCACGGTGGGGTTCACCAGCACCGCCACGCGGGTGACGAACGGCGGCAATTGCGCCATCCAGCCCGAAGCCGAGGGGAGATCGAGGAATCGCTTGGAACCAGGAAAGCCGTTGAACCCGAGCGCGTCGGCTCCGGCCTCAATGGCATCTTCGGCATCCTTGGGATGCGCGATGCCGCAAATTTTGACGCGGACTCTATTTGGGGTCATGGGGATCGGGTTCATGTTCAATGACGCGCCCCTGGACGCTTTTCATTCCCGCGGGGTTGGAGGGGGGCGGCGGCGGAGCGGAATAGGTGCGGACGCGCATGCCTTCGCTCTCGCTGCGCAAGAGGCCGTTGATCCACCACGAAACAATACTGATGACGATCGCCCCGAGCACCGCCGACCCAAATCCCGCGACATGGAAACCGGCGATCAATCCGCCGCCGACGAAACTCAAAAGCATCGCGTTGATCAAAGGAATCACCAACCCGAAGGAAAGCAGGATCAACGGGAGGCTCAAAAGCAGAAGCACCGGACGCACCACCGCGTTCAGGATGCCCAGCAGCAGACCGGCCAGAATCAGCGCCTCGGAATTCTCGGCGGTGATCCCCGGCACAAAAGCCGTCGCGATAAACACCGCGAAAGTCGTGGAGGCCCACCGGACAAAAAACGCTCTCATAGGGTGATGTTTTCCGCGCCAACAAAGCGGTTAACTCCGCTTCGTGAGAATGCGGAGCTGCTCGGCTTGCTTTTTGAGTTCATCGAGTTTCTGAAGCGTCTTTTCCTGTTTTTGAAGCAGCTCCGCGTTGGAAGCCTTCAGCGCGGCCAGCAACTGCCGGGGCGAGGACCCCGCCGCGCTCTCCTGCGAATTGAGCCGGGCTCCAGAAGCAAAAAACGCCAGGGTGATCGCCAGGCCAAGGGATGCAATGGAGCGGCTCATTTGCCCCCCCTTCCCGCGCGGGCGGCAAAGAGGCGCGCCTGCCGGATGGACTCGGCGATTTCGTCCACCTTGGCCTCCATCGCAGCCTGATTGGCGGCGAGTTGTTTGTTTTGCGCCGCCAATTCCTGGATGAGCGCCGCCATTTGCGGAGAGATCTCCTCGGTTTCGGCGGAAATTTTCGGAGTGGAGGCATTCTGTCCCGAGATCGGCTGGGGCGCGGCCAGGCAGAACAAAACCGTTCCCCCGGCGACGGCCAGAAGAGAAAGCGAGTTGGTCTTCATGAAAAGCACACTACGCGCATCCCCGCCTTGCGTATAGTCAAAGCTGAAAAAGGAGCTCAAAAAATGAATTGGCGCGAATTCTGCTTGCCCATCCGCCCCACCCGCTTACTTTCCCCCTCATGGCCGGGATGCAACAGATTCAAAACCTTTCGCTCCAGCAAACTCTGGCGCCGCAGCTCCAGCAAAGCTTGCAAATCTTGCAAGCTCCCATCCTGGAGTTGCGGAACCTGATTCAGGCGGAGCTTTCGGTCAATCCGGTCATCGAAGAGGAGCGCACCGAGCCGACGATTGAAGACAAGCAGCGCGAGCAGGACGAATTCAAAGAGGAGTTCGAGCACCTCGCCAAGCTCGACGAGGAATGGCGCGATTACATGTCCCAAAGCAGCGCCTATTCGAGCCGTTCCCAGGAGGACGAGGAGCGCCGCCAATTTTTCTTTGATTCGATCGCCACCAACGAAACCCTCCAGCAGCACCTGCTCGAGCAGCTCCAGACCAGCGATCTCCCCGCGCAGCAGCGCAAAATCGGTGAGCTCATCATCGGCAACATCGACGAGCGCGGTTTCCTGCAACTTTCCCCGGAGGAGATGTCGCAAAACACCGGCCTGGAAGTCCATAAGATCCAGGAAGTGCTGGAGGTCATCCAGATGTTCCACCCCGTCGGCGTCGGCACGCGCGACTTGCGCGAATGTTTGCTGGTGCAGCTCCGCCGCCTCGGCAAGGCAGAGAGCATGGAATACCGCATCGTGGCCAACCACCTCGAGGACCTCGGCAAACACCGGTTTCCCGAGATCGCCCGCCGCCTCAACAGCACGCCCGAGCAGATCCAGAAGTGCGCCGATTTCATTTCCACCCTCGACCCCAAACCGGGCCAGCTTTTCACGCCCGACATGACCAATTACGTCCTGCCGGATGTCACCGTGGAGAAAGTCACCGGCGAATGGCAGGTGAGCCTCAACGGGGAGCAGATCCCGCATCTGCGCATTTCCAACACATACAAGGATTTGATGGCGCGCGACGAAAACACCTCCGAGGTGCGGGATTATATCCGGGAGAAAATCCGCAACGGCAAGTTTCTCATCAAGAGCATCCACCAGCGCCAGCAGACCATCTCCAACATCGCCCACGAAATCTTCCAGCGCCAGAAGGAGTTCTTTGAGCAAGGCCCCACGGCGCTGCGCCCCCTGACGATGGTGCAAATCGCTGAGGTGGTCGGCGTGCACGAAACCACCGTCAGCCGCGCCATTTCGGGCAAATACATGGCGACTCCCTGGGGCGTTTTCGAGCTGAAATACTTCTTCACCCCCGGTTACCAGACCGCCGATGGCTCAACCACGAGCAACACCAGCGTCAAGAACGCCATCATCGAACTGGTCAAGGCGGAGGACACCCGCAGCCCGCTTTCCGACAAAGAGATCGTGGATATTCTTGTCGAACGGGGCATCCCCATCGCCCGGCGCACCGTTGCCAAATACCGGGCCGAAGCCGGGATATTGCCAAGTAATATGCGCAAGAGTTATTAAGCCAACGGGAAGCCAATTCCCTGTTTGCGCATTGCCGGTTTGTGGTATTTTTCCCGTTTCCATGGCGCGTCACCCTTCCAGAGTCAAAAGCGGCTTCACCTTGTTGGAGGTCATCCTGGCGCTGCTCATCGCCGCTTTGGTGATCTCGGTGGCGATTCCAAGCCTGACGGGCGTCATGCAGGGTTCCAAGGCGCAGGACTCCTTTTCGGATTTCGACGCCATGGCTCAGGAAGCCCATACGCGCAGCCTGGAGGAAGGGCGCAATTATGTGATCGTCTGGGGCCGCGAAAAAACCGTTCGCATGCGCCCGGAGGAACCCGCCAACCCAAGCGAGGCAAAAGGGATGCAAACGCGGAAGATCCAAAAAAATGAAACCTTGGAACTGCATCTTCCGGCAGCATTGACCGAAAAAGGGAGCACGCCCGACGCGATCTGGACGTTTTGGTCCAACGGAATTTGTGAACCGGCGGAGGTCCGCTACCAAGGCGGGGCGGGGGCGTGGTCGGCGGTGTACAATCCGTTCACCGTACAAGCGGAGGTGAACTATGATTAAGCCGCGCACAGCCAGCCGGGCCGCCGGTTTCCTGCTCCTGGAAACGATGATCGGCGTGCTGGTTTTCGCCATCGGCGTGTTGGCGCTGGCGCGTTGCGTGCAACAATGCATGGATGTGGAGAGCGCCAAGGTTTGGGACGAACGGGCGCGGGTTGCCTTGGAGAACCGCATGGCGGAGGTCGAGGCAGGAGCGGTCTTTTTTGAAACCACCAAGGAGGAGAAGCTCAAGGGGATGTTTGAAGGGATCACGCTCGTGCAGTCCCGCAAGCCGCTGCGCCTGATGGACGAAAAAAGGAGGGAATTGACCGGGCTGTTTCAAATCCAACTCGAAGCGCTCTGGCAGGAATCGGGCGGCAAACAATCCAAGGTGCTGACGTTTTATGTTTTCCAACCGCAACGCTAAATCCTCCGCCTTCACCCTGTTGGAGGTGATGCTGGCGGTCTGCGTGCTCGCCCTGGTGGGGGTGAGCGTTTACCGCTTTGTCGAGACGACACTCACGGCGGTGCGCCTCTCCACGGCGGCCGAGCGCGAGCGGGCGTTGGGGACGGCTTTCGTGGCGTATCTGCGCGGGCAGATGCTCGCCCTGCCCAGTGCGCGCTCCGGGGCGATCACGGGCGAGCCGCATCGCTTCAACGACATCTCCAGTGACGAGTTGCGCTGGATTGCCCGGCCGGGCAGCGGGCTCCTGACCCGGCACGCCACCGGCGAATGGGTCGTGACATTGACCACCAAACGTCTCGACAACGGCGAATACGAACTCGGCTTGCGGCGGCAGGATATCGAAGCCAAAAAGAGCGCGGGCTGGCTGCCGTTATTCCGCGGGGTGCATGGGTTCGAGGTCCGCTACTACGATCAGGCCCGCGCGCAGTGGATGGAAAAATGGACCAACACAGAGAGCCGCCCTGCGCTGATCCGCGTGCGACTCTGTCGCGATCCCTCCCCCGAGGCTTATGAAATCGTGCTGCCCATCCCCGCCAAGGCGCAAACGACGGGCTCGCAGCCCAACACCATCGAGTGGAACAGCCTCCAGCAAAACAGCTCGCTCAAGGCCACCCCATGAAACGCCCCGCCTCCCACAACTCCGGCTCCATGCTGATGCTCGCGGTCTGGGCGCTGCTCCTGATTTCCGCGGTGGTGTTCGCCTGGGTCAAGGTAATCGACCATGGGATCGACGGCGTAAGCCGCGCCAATCGCGGGATGGAAGCGCGCGCCCTGGCGCACTCGGGCCTGGCGGTGGCGCTGCACCCAGCCGTCACTCGCTTCAGCCCTCACCTGAACGCAAGCTTCGACCGGGATCGCTCCTACCGCGTCACCATCGAGAGCGAAGGGGCGCGTTTGAACTTGAACTACCTTCTGGCGGGAGGCGATCCGGTAAAGCTCCAGTTTCTTAAACAATACCTCGCCCTGCGAGGATTGACCTTTCAGGAATGCGAGGTGTTCATGGATTGCCTTTTGGATTGGGTGAGCCCCGCCGGGGGCGTGCGGCGGCTCAACGGCACGCCGGAAGGCCCCGACTACCATCCGCCCCACCGCCCATTGCAAAGCCTGGATGAGTTGCCGCTCATCAAGGGAAGCGGGCCGCTGGTCGCCCAAGCCGATTGGAAAGATGACCTGACGCTTTACAGCAGCGGGCCGCTTGATTTCGAGAGCGTTCCGGTCGATTTGCTTTCGCTGGTCCCGGGCATCGGCGAACAACGGGCGCAACAATTTGTGAAATCCCGCGAGGAACGCAAGCGCCAGCGGAGGACGGAGGATGAACCCCTTTTCAAAAACATGGCGGAGGCCCTCAGTTTTCTGGGATTATCCCAGCAGCAATTCTCCCAACTTTCCGTTTTTCTGGGGTTGCACGACCCGGTCGTGCGCATTCAAAGTGAGGGCGAATCTGGAAAAGTTATTAGACAAGTGGACGCAATTGTGCGGAAAGTGCCGGGGGCAAATACTCAAATTCTGTTGTGGACCGAAAAATAAAAAATCCCGGGCAAGATTCCGCCGCTTCGTTGATCCTCGTTCCGGCGCTGTGCGGCTGGCGCGCGATTGCGACAACCGCGCGCGGCGAATCGAGCGCACAGGAGGCTCCCTCCTTCGCCGAAGCCGTGGCGGCGGGCTGCGCCTTGAGTGCGGAACTCCGGCTCGACAAAACGCCGGTTCCCGTAAGCGTCGCGCTTCCCGCGCGGCAGGTGGTTTTTGAACGGCTCACACTCCCCTCGGCAGACCGCGAGGAACTGGCCGGGATGGTGCGGCTCCAGTTCGAAAAGAGTCTCCCCTACCCCATCGAAGAGACGGCGTTCGGGTTCGAGGTTTTATCTCAAAATGTCACACCTGTGGCAGGCGGCGCCGAGGGAGAAACTCCCGAACCGGTCTTACAAACGACTCTGCTTGCCTGCGGGGCGCATCATGGCGCGGTCGCCGCCTTGTGCGCGCCGCTTTTGGAGCGCCAATTCCCGCAACGCCTCACGCTCTGGGCAATGCACCTCGCCGCGCAGGCTCCCGCCGGAGAAGTGGCTTGCGGGCTGTGGCGGGAGGAGGACAATCTGGTCTTCGGCATTTTCGAAGACCGCCGTCTGGGTTTTGTGGAAATCCTCGCCTCGGCGGAAGAAGCGCTCGTTGTGCTCCCCCGCGCGCTCATGAGCGCGGAAATGGCCGGGGCTCCCGTCGCATTCCGCGCGGTGCTGCTCGATCCCGCGCTGGCTTCCCTTTCTGGGCCGCTTGCCGCCTTTTTGGGCGTGCCCATCCTTGAACTGGACCTCGCCCAAGCCAGCGCGTTGCCCGAGGGTAATACCGTCGATCTGGCGCCGGAGTCGTGGCGCGCGGAACAGGCCCGCAAACAGCGTTTGGCCAAACGTCGCAGCCAGATCGCCATCACAGTGGCGGCATACGCGACCCTGTTGCTGGTCGCCCTGGTCTATTTGGGAATCCAGAGCGGGCGGCTGGAGACCTTGAGAAAACAGGCAGCCACGCTGCGACCGCGCGTGGATGCGGTGCTGGACCAGAAAGCCCGCTGGAAAGCGCTTGCGCCCGCGATTGATCACCGGCGCTTTGCGGTGGAACTCCTTTTCCAGACCTGCCAAAGCCTCCCCACTGCCGAGGCGCGGATCACCCGCTTCGACTTGGGCCCGGGGCAGTTCATGGTGGAAGGCGAGACGCCCAACGCCCAACAAGCCGTCGAGTTCGGCGAAAAGCTCAAAGCACGTCCTGAACTCTCCGACTTCCGATTTGAATCGGGCCAGCCGGTCATTCTCGCCAACGAGCACGCGCAATTCCGGATTTTTGGGAAACTATGAACCGCCTCACTCCACGCGAACGTTTTTTGATTTACCTGGTCGCAGGAGTGCTCTTTGCCTTGTGCAATCTGGCGCTGCTCTCGTCGCTCAAGAGCCGGCACCTCCGCTTGAAAGGCGAGGTCGCGCAAAAACAGGCGGAGATCCAGGCCATGAAACTCCTGCTCTCAGAAAGCGACCAGTGGGCCGCCCGCCAAGCCTGGCTGAGCGCCAAACAACCCCGGTTGACAAATCCTGAGCAGACCCGCGTGCAACTTCTGGAACAGATCAAGGAAGCCGCCCGCGCCAATGAGGTGCTGCTGGAAAACCCGGAACTGGGCGACCTCGAAGTGCAAACCGCGTACCGCTCGGTTTCCGTCCAAGTCTCCACCAAGAGTTCATGGGCGGGCCTGGTGAAATTCCTCCATGCGATGCAGCAGCCGGACCGCTTCATCGTCTTTGAAACCGCGAACATCCAGATCGATCCCGGCAACGCCAGCCGGATGGCCTGCAAATTTAAAATCGCGAAATGGTATGCGCTCTAAAATGAAATTAGTGAGCCACGCGGCTTTGGGAATTCTTCTGCTGTTGCACACGCAGGGAATTGCCGCCGTTTCCACTGCGCTGCCCATTCCGCTGCTGCTCGAACGTTACCAGGCGATGCTGGAGCATTCTCCCTTTGCCGTGGCCAGCCAGGCCCCGGCCGCGCCTGTGGCCGCCGCCGGGTTCGCCAAAGACCTGGTGCTCACAGGGGCTGCGCGGCTGGGCGACGGCGATTTCGTCACCATCACCACGCGAGACCAAACGCAACGCTTTAGCATAAAAAGCGGGGAAACCTACAACGGCATCTCCGTGGTGAGCGTCGCGTGGTCGGACGCCGTGGGGAAAACCAAAGTCACCCTCCAATGCGGAAGCGAATTTGGCGTCATCGGCTTCGACGAAGCTCTCTTGCACAGCGCCGCTCCGGCAGGCGCTCCCGAAACGGCCCCGTTCCCCGGCACCGGCCAGCCGATGCTGCCGCCGGGTGTCATGATGCCCAACCCCAATCCCCCGCGCACCCCGGGAACGGTGGCCGACCCGACCGCCCTGGCCAATCCGGGCAATCCCGGGAGTTCAGGCAATCTCCCGACCACCACGCCGCTCCGCGACCGCAGCATCCTGCCCAACTCCAATTTGCCGCGCACCCCCGGAACCGTGGACGCGCCGGCGACCACGATGACCAGTCCGGGCAATTCCGGAAATTCGAGTAATCTGGGCAATGCGGGGAATCCCGCAAATCTGGGTACTATGGGAAATTCGAACACTCAACCGAATCCCACCCCGGTACATCGCCCCCGCGTCATCCGGAGCCTGCCTCCCCTGCCGTAAGGCCCGGCCCGGGCAAAGCCGCTCGCGAATTCCGTCGCTTCCTCATACCATTTCTTCAAAATAAACGGACTACCTTTGGCGATTTTTTTCAGCGCCGAAGGCGCGGCCCCATACCAGCCTTGGGCAACGCCCAAGGATTTCCAGAAAACAACACCCAGGGCTGAAAGCCCGCACCATCACAAAAAGGTGTGCTATGGTGCGGGCCTTCAGCCCTGCCTCAATCCTCTCCTACAACCCAGCCCTTCGGGCTGGGCTGGTATGTTCTCGCGCCTTTGGCGCTCAAGAGTCCAATAATTTGTAAGAGTTGGTATCACTCGTAGCGCAGCGCATCAATCGGATCGAGTTGGGAGGCTTTCCTTGCCGGGTAAAACCCAAAGAAAATCCCGACGGCGGCACTGAAAAGAAAGGCGATCGCCACCGAACTTGCGGAGGTGGCCACAGGCCATCCCGCCAGGGTGGAGATGAGCCGCGAAGAACCGAGGCCGAGCAGGATTCCGATGATCCCGCCCAGGGAACTGAGCGCCACGGCTTCGATCAGAAATTGCAGCAGAATGTCGCGCCCATGCGCGCCCACCGCCATGCGGATACCGATCTCCCGGGTGCGCTCGGTAACACTCACGAGCATGATGTTCATGATGCCAATGCCGCCGACCACAAGCGAAACGCTGGCGATGGAGCCCAGCAGGAGCGCCATGATATTCGAGGTGGCTGTCGCCATTGCAGCGATTTCCTCCTGGCTGCGCACCGTGAAGTCGTCCTCCTTGCCGGGCCGGATGCCGTGCTGCTGGCGCAAAAGGGCGACGATCTGCTGCTGCGCGGGAGCCATCTCCCGGGCGCTTGCAACCTGGATATTGATGCCGCGCAAAGTGGTGACGCCCGCGACACGTTTCATGGCGCTGGTGTAAGGGAGGACGATGACATCGTCCTGATCGGTTCCCATGATGGAAAGCCCTTTGGGAGTAAGCACACCGAGGATGATGAACGGGACGTTCTTGATTCGGATGATCTGCCCGAGCGGCGATTCGCTGCCATAGAGGTATCTGGCCACTGTCTTGCCGATGATGGCCACTTTGGCGGCCGAGCGCACATCCTGCGCGGTGAACGGCGCGCCATCCGCCAGCGGCCATTTGCGGAGATCAAAATAATCGGCGCTTTCCCCCAGCACTTGGGTCAACCAGTTCTGATTTCCCGCCACGACCTGCGCGCTGGTCCGGATTTCAGGGCTGACGATGGTGACGCTGGGAATTTCGCGCTCAATGGCTTCCGCATCGGAAATTTTAAGCGTTCCGGCCCCTCCCCACCCCATGCGCAGTCCATTGGGCCCGACGCCGCCGGAAAAAACCAGGATGACATTTTCTCCCAAGCTGGCGATTTGCGTTTCCACCTGGGATTTCGCGCCATTGCCAATGCCGGTCATCGCGATCACCGCTCCCACGCCGATGATGATGCCCAGGGCCGTCAGCCCCGAACGCATTTTATTACGGCGCAATGCCCGGAAGGCGATTTGAAGAGTCGAGGCAAGTCTCATGCAAATGGGGAAGTGCAGCAGTATCGCACGCGGCGCGAAAATGCCAATCAGGAAGCGTGGGCGGCATCCGCCAGGTTTTGAATCCTAAGGCAAAACCCCGGCGACTTCCCCGCGCCAGAGATCAAGGGCGCGCATGTTGCCGAGGGAGTCATCCCAAGAAACCAGGGGCGATTGCGTGCGCCCCTGCGCAATCTGCTCCGCCACGTGGTCGGCTTCCAATGCGTACAAGCCGCGGTCGGTTTCGATCACAATCTCCTCGGGGATGTGGCTCTTGAACACGAGGATTTTGGAAAAAGCCGACGCTTCGCCGCCCACGATCCAGGGGCTTGGCACCAGGATGCTTCCCGTGCTGCCGACAATGCGCACATTGTTTTCGAGATCCAACTGCACGCCCGCCGCAATCTGGGCCAGAATGGCGTTTGGAAATTTCAGCGAAGCGACAGCATATTCATCCACCCCGGTCGCTCCGATGTGTCCCAGCCCTTTGATTTCGAGCGGCTCTTCAAACAATTTGCCGGAAACGGCCCCGGCGATGAGCCGCGCCATGGAGACGCAATAACAACCCACATCGAGAATACCGCCGCCGCCCAGTTCGGCATTGAGCAGGCGGTCTTGCGGATTGAAGGCGCAGCAAAAGCTGAACGTGGCGCGGATGAGTTTGACCTCGCCAATGGTTTGTTGGCGGATCAATTCCACCAGCCGCAACGTCTGCGGGTGGCAGCGGTACATGAACCCTTCCATCAGAAACACCCCCTGGCGTCTGGCTGCGTCCACAATGGATTGCGCCTCCTGGAAATTCATGGCCAGCGGCTTTTCGCAAAGCACGTGTTTACCGGCTTCCGCGGCGCGAATAGCCCATTCGGCATGGGCCGGGTGCGGCGTGGAAATGTACACCGCCTGCACGCGGGGGTCGGTCAGTAAAGCCTCGTAGCTGCTGTGGCAGGTGGCGGGGAAGTCGTGTGCAAAATCAAGGGCGCCCTGGCGGGAGCGGCTCCCGATGGCGGCGAGTTCCCCGGTCCTGGAATGCCGCAGACCCTGGGCGAAAGTCCGCGCGATCCTGCCAGTGCCGATCACCCCCCATTGAAGTTTGTCGCTCATGTTTGGGAAACCCTCATCTTAGGCACGGCCACGCCGGGAAGGGAAGGGAATGCAGCAGGGGTGTTTGCCGCAATACGACTCGGGGAGTTCGGATGCGATCAGCCCAGCGTTTCCATGAGATCTGCGGCCTCCAGGAGCCCTTTGGGGTTGCCGATGTCCAACCGCCTGCCGCTGAAGGGAACCCCAAAAAATCCTTGCTTGCCCATGGTCATGCGCATGGCATCGGTGAGCTGAATCTCGCCATTGCGCCCGGCGGGACACTGTGCGAGCGCGGGAAAAATTTCGGGGGTGAAAACATACCGCGCCGCGAAGGCATGGTGGCGGAGCGCCGTGCCGTCGGCGCGGCGAATCCTCGGCGCGGCATCGGGTGCAGGCTTTTCTTCCATGCTGTCGAGTTGGTATATCCCGTCGGAATCCAGCACGCCCCCGGCGATCCCATAACGGGATACGCGCTCGCTGGGGCACTCCTCCATGGCCACACAGGAACGATGGGTGCGGGTGGAGAGTTCCACCATCCGTGCGAGAGGCGATTCGCCCGCAATCACCGTGTCGGCCAGCAACACAGCAAACGGTTCGTTGCCCACGAAATCTCTGGCCAGCAGAACAGCGTCACCGAGTCCGCGCATTTCCGGCTGGTAGAGAAATTGGAAGCGCGCCAGCGTGGCGGGGGTGCGAAACTCGGCGAGTTCGGCGTGTTTGCCCGCTTTTTCCAGCATCGCTTCAAAAACCGGGTCGGGCTCGAAGTAGCGCCGGATCGATTCCTTGGATTGATTGATGATGATGAGAATGTCCGTGCAACCCGCCGCGGCGGCTTCTTGCGCCACGTAATGGATCACCGGCTTGGCCCCGAGGGGCAGCATTTCCTTGGGAACGGCTTTGCTGATGGGGAGAAACCGCGTCCCCCACCCTGCTGCGGGCAATACGGCTTTCATGGGACGGAGGGAAAGGCGTTCTTTTCGCGCAGGGGCTCGGTCGGTTCGAGCCGGAGAATGCGGATGTTCTTGGGAGCGAAAACCTTCTCCAGTTTTGCGAAACCGTCTTCGCCATCATAGATGCCCGAAATCGCGCCGCCGCTGCCCGCGAAATTCGCGCTCGCACCGACGGACCGCGCGGTTGCCACCATATCGCGATTGCCTTCGCCGACATCGTATAAAGAAGCGCGTTTGTCGAAGTTCGCGTTCAGGAGTTTGTGCATGGTCGCGCGGTCGCCCTTGCTCATCGCATCGCGAAATCCCACCGAGAGGTCCGCCCAGAACTCCATGGCGTGGACGACCTCCGGTTCTCCGGCAGCCCAGCGCGCCCGCAGATCGTTGTGGAACACCTCGGTTCCCTCAGACAACTCCTCCTGGTAGGCAACGTAGAGCGAGGGGATCTGCGTCACATCCAAATGGGTGTATTCCCCGTAACCGCGCGTCTCCATCCATTTGCGGCTGAAATCCATGAACACAACCCCCTGATATGCCTGCGCCACCCGATCCTGCAATCCCGAGGGAATCCCGAGTTCGTTGTTTTCCACGCTCAACACCAGGTTGGCCAGCAGGTGGCGCGGGATCGAGACGCCGTAAAACGCCATCAGCGCCCGCGCACACGCCGTAATAATCGCACTGGAACCGGCCAGCCCGACCCTCGAGGGAATGTCCGAGGAGTAGCGGAGGGTAAAATTGCGGGCGTCCAATTGAATGCCATGCCGGAGGCAATAATCCACGAATGCCTTGATGGTGGCCTTGAGAAGACGAAACCCCCCGTAATACCCGTGCAGCCGCACATCCTCATGAAGCCCCTCGATGCTGGAAAAAACCGAGTGATCGCGCCGGCTCGGCAATAACTCGATGGTGGGGCTTTCCCATAGTTCGATGGAGGCTTGGAACCCTTTGAAACAGGCTGAGATGGTTTTGCCAAAGTAGCCATCGGAAGGATTTCCGATCAACCCGGCCCTGGGATAGGAGGTGCTGCGAATAATCATAGGTTAAAGAAAAAGAAAAAAGGCAAATAAAACTGAAACCGTGGCGCTTAACGGGCGGAGGGGCCAGCCGTGCGGGGCGGCTCCAGGCGGATGATCGTCTCGCCCGGTTTCATCACGTCGAGCCGGTCGCGCGAGATAATTTCCAAATAAGCGGGATCGCTCCTGAGCAGTTGCTCCTCGCGCACACGCCGCACGTAGAGCGCTTTTTCACGCGCCAGATCTTTCTGAAACCGGCTGATCTTCTCGTTCTGATCCTGGTATTGATAAAAGACCGGCTTGAAAGCGATCACCGCCCCAACACACAGCCCCACAATGATGACCAAAATCAGCAGCCGATTGAGTTGATGAAATCCGCCGCCCTCGGCGCGCCTGCGCTCGAATGGGTCATAGGAGGTTTCGTTCACGGGCGGTTAAAGGAGAGGAAATGAGGGCGTCTTCCAAACGGGGCAACAAGAGCCGCAAGGCTCACGGGGGCAGGATAATGGGATTCACCGCTCCAAGCCAAGGCAAAAAAACGGGCGGCACCCGCGAGGAATGCCGCCCGTTTTGGTAGGGACTAGGATATGTTCAGGAATTTAAGGAGATCTGAATTAGGAAACCATGAAGCCAGGAAAGGAATTTTTGGTTCCTAAATGTCCTGCGAATGGTTTCTCTTTCTTCTTCCTGGTTTCCTGGCTTCCTAATTAATTCATTAGCGCATTTTGCCGCCGTAAACGGCGTTGTCGCCCAGCAACTGCTCGATGCGCAGGAGTTGGTTGTACTTCGCCACGCGGTCGGTGCGGCAGAGCGAACCGGTCTTGATCTGGCCCGCGTTGGTGGCCACGGCGATGTCGGCGATGGTGGTGTCTTCGGTTTCGCCGGAACGATGGCTGATGACCGCCGTGTAACCGGCTTCCTTGGCCATTTCAATGGCGTCGAGGGTCTCGGTGAGCGTGCCGATCTGGTTGACCTTCACGAGGATCGAGTTCGCAACGCCTTCCTTGATGCCCTTGCTCAGGAAGTCAACGTTGGTGACGAACAGATCGTCGCCCACGAGCTGCACCTTGTCGCCGATGGCGTCGGTGAGCTTCTTCCAGGTCGCCCAATCGTTTTCGGCGCAGCCGTCTTCGATGGAGATGATCGGGTATTTGGCGACGAGAGTCTTGTAGTATTCCACCAACTGGTCGCCGGTGAGCTTGCGGCCGTCGGACTTCTTGAACACATACATGTTGCTCGCCTTGTCATAGAATTCGCTCGAAGCGGCGTCCAGGGCGATGAAGATGTCCTTGCCGAATTCATACCCGGCATTCTTGGTCGCCAAGGCGATGCAGTCCAGGGCGTCTTCAGCGCCGTCAAGCTTGGGAGCGAACCCGCCTTCATCGCCGATCGCGGTGGAAAGCCCGCGCGCCTTGAGCACGGCTTTGAGGGCGTGGAAGATTTCCGTCCCCTGGCGCAGCGCTTCGGAGAAGCTCTTGGCGTTCTTGGGGATGATCATGAATTCCTGGAAATCGATCGGCGCATCCGAGTGGGCGCCGCCGTTGAGGATGTTCATCATCGGCACGGGGAGCACCTTCGCGTTGGGTCCGCCGATGTATTTGAAGAGCGGAATGCCGAGTTCGGCGGCCGCGGCATGAGCCGTGGCGAGGGAAACAGCCAGGAGGGCGTTTGCGCCGAGCTTCGCCTTGTTGGGCGTGCCGTCGAGTTCGATCATCGTCTTGTCGATGGTGATCTGGTCGAGAGCGTCGTAGCCTTCGAGGGCGGGAGCGATGACGTTGGTGATGGCTTCCACGGCCTTGAGCACGCCCTTGCCGCCGTAACGGGACTTGTCGAGGTCGCGCAGTTCCCAGGCTTCGTGTTCGCCGGTGCTGGCGCCGCTGGGCACCGCAGCGCGGCCCACAGCGCCGCTCACGAGCTTCACGTCCACGTCGACCGTCGGGTTTCCGCGGGAATCGAGGATGTCGCGCGCAATGATTTCAGAGATGTATGACATAAGGTGATATTGGTCGGTTTTTTGAGAAAGAGCGGGCAGTGTTGTGGGAGGGGCCGGGTTCGGTCAATTCTTTTTGTGCCGAAATGCTTCACAAGCCCCAGAACGCGGCTTGACCCCCGAAGCCCTTTATCGGAAAAACAAACTGCTTCCCGATCAACGGACCGCCAACACCCTGGAAAAAAATGATTCTCGATTCCCTCGCCCACTGCGCCAACTACCTCCCGCTCCACCCGCTGTTCCCAGCGGCTTTCGATTATTTAAAAAAGTTTGACCCGTGCACGCCCGACGGAAAACACGAGATCGACGGCAAACGTCTGTTTGCCTTGGTCCAGCGCTACGACACCGTGCCCGAGGAAGCGAAGGCGTGGGAAGCCCACCGGTTGTATGCCGATATCCAATACATCGTCTCGGGCCGCGAAAGAATCCTCCACGCGCCTGTGGAAGAACTGCAATCCTCCCTTCCCTATGATGCCGCCAAGGATCTGGAGAAATTCCGCAACACAGGCGTTAAAACGGTATCGTCGGGAGTGATCCCCGCCGGTTCCTTTGGCATCTACCTGCCCCAGGACGCCCACAAACCAGGTGTTATGGTGGACGGGCCTGAACCGGTCCTGAAGGTGGTCATTAAAGTGCTGCTCTAAAAACTGGCGCGTACCTTTTCGGAAAAGCCGCGCCCTCCACCGCGGGGCGTGATTAAAAATGGTTTGCCTGAGCGCCAACGGCGCTAGCCATACCAGCCTTGGGCAACGCCCAAGGACTTACCGCGAAGAAGGAAAGAGGGCTGTAGGCCCGCACTATTGCTTTGCACGGTTGGATGGTGCGGCC
>CAIYQA010000457.1 GCA_903928175.1 uncultured Spartobacteria bacterium
CGCAAGGGAAACCAGCCCAGGGCAGAGCGCAGCGTCGCCCTGGGTGCCGCGCAACAACCGGTTGCGCCCTGCAAGGGCGCTGGTAAGGGGGAGCGGATTGAGCGCGAGCGTTTCCCAGTGCCCTTGCAGAGCACGGCTCTCTCACACGCATACCCAGGGCGTTGCCCTGGGCTGGTTTACTCAGCCCCTTCGGGGCGAGAGGAATGCGACAAATGAAACCGAAACTGGTCTAATACTCCCGTTGCAACAAGAAGTCGCCGATGGCCCGCAGGGTCTCGCCGTGTTTCCCGAACGGCTTGAGTGCGGCGAGGGAAGCGGCGGTGAGGCGCCGGGCTTCGTTGCGCGATTTTTCGAGGCCGAGCAGGGCGGGGTAGGTGGCTTTTTGCGCGGCCACATCTTTCCCGGCGCTTTTGCCGAGTTTTTCGCTGGTCTGGGTGACGTCGAGGATGTCGTCGATGACCTGGAACGCGAGCCCGAGGTTCCTTCCGAACGCGGTGAGGGCTTCCAATTTGGCCGGGGTGGCATTGGCGCTCATGCCGCCGAGACGGATGGAGGCGGTCAAGAGCGCGGCGGTTTTCGCTTCGTGGATGAATTTTAATTCGCGCAGAGAAAGCTTTTGGCCTTCGCCTTCGAGATCGGCCACCTGACCCGCAATCAACTGGCGGCTTCCGGCGGCGTAGGCCAGTTCCTTGATCAGCGTGGGGAGGGGATAACGCGCGGTTCCTTTGGCGGCAGTGAGAATTTCAAAAGCGACCGTGAGCAGGGCGTCCCCGGCCAGCACGGCGATCCCTTCGCCGAAAACCTTGTGGCTCGTGGGGCGGCCCCGGCGCAGGTCGTCGTCGTCCATGCACGGGAGGTCGTCGTGAATGAGGGAGTAGGTGTGAATGCATTCCACCGCACATGCAGCGGGGATGGCCGGTTCGAGCGCACCGCCGCACGCCTCGGCTGCCGCGAGGCACAACACGGGCCGCAGCCGCTTGCCGCCCGCGAAGAGCGAGTAGCGCATGGCCTTGTGCATCGTGGCCGGTTTTGTAGCCGCTTTGGGCAGGAACGCGTCGAGCGCCCGGTCCACCAGGGCGCTGCGCTGGGTGAGGTAGTCCTTCAATTTCATGGCTAGGAGAAGAGAATCAGGAAATTCCGAGAAAGAAAATCAGGAATAAAAAAATCAGGAAACCAGGAAGCCAGGAAAGGGACAAGAGTCTGACTCAGTAGAGCATTTCTGACTTTTTCCTGGATTCCTGGATTATCCCCTCGCAAAGCTCGGGGCTCCGCATCCAGACTTCGCTGCGCTTCGTATAAACCCAACTGCTACGCAGTAAGGCGGTCCTGATTCCCTCTTTTTCCTGATTTCCCACTTGCAAAGCGGCGGGCGGGATGGTGGGTTTAACGCCCCATATGAGTCAGCCAGCCAATCAGCCCATGAAACCCACCGAACGGATGGAGAAGATCGTGTCGTTGTGCAAACGCCGCGGTTTCATTTTTCAATCGAGCGAAATCTACGGCGGCATCAACGGCTTTTGGGATTACGGTCCGCTCGGCGCGGAGCTCAAGCGCAACGTGAAAGAGCTTTGGTGGAAGAGCATGACCAAGATGCGCGAGGATGTCGTGGGCTTGGACGCCAGCATCATCATGCACCCGGCGATCTGGAAGGCCAGCGGCCACTGCGACACCTTCGCCGACCCGATGGTGGACTGCCTGCTCACCAAGAAGCGGCTGCGGGCCGACCAGATCGAGCCGCAGAGCGGCGTCGCCTATTTTTGGAGCGGCGCAAAAGACGAGGTGAGCGGCAAGGAAGTGTGCGAGCCGTTCTCGGCCCTGCTCGCTCCCGGCAAACCGGCGGAGAGCGCCCGCAAAGTCGCCACCCAGTTTTACAGCCAGCGCGGATTGCAGAATGTCGTGCTCCTGGGTGAACGCACCGAGAAAGTGGAGAACTCCACGAAATACAACCCCGAGAACGGTGCGCTTTTGACCGAGCCGCGCATGTTCAACCTGATGTTCAAGAGCCACGCTGGTCCCGTGGAGAGCGAGGAGAACGCGGTGTATCTGCGCCCGGAAACCGCGCAAGCCATCTTCGTCCAGTTCAAGAACGTGCTGGAAACTTCGCGCCAGAAAGTGCCGTTCGGCATCGCGCAAATCGGCAAGGCGTTCCGCAACGAGATTAACCCGCGCAACTACACTTTCCGCTCCCGCGAGTTCGAGCAGATGGAACTCGAATTTTTTATCAAGCCCGACGAGGTGGTGGAAAAACAATGCGGCTCCGTGGCAAGCTTGCCGGAGAGCGGTGCGCCGACCGATCCGCCGCAGGCCAACTGGGGCTGGGAAGTCTGGCACGGCTATTGGGTCGAGCAGCGGATGCGCTGGTATGAGAGCATCGGCCTCACCCGGGATACGCTGGAGCAATACTGGCAAAAAAAAGAGGAGCTGGCCCATTACGCCCGCGCGACAGTGGATATCCTCTACAAATTTCCGTTCGGAACGCAGGAACTCGAAGGGATCGCCGCGCGCGGCAACTTCGACCTCACCCAGCACCAGACGCATTCCGGGAAATCGATGGAATATTTCGACCAGGAGGCCACCGCGAAATACATCCCGCACGTCATCGAGCCGTCGGCGGGCGTGGATCGCTTGTTATTGGCGTTGATCTGCAACGCCTACGCCGAGGAGGAAGTCGTGGATGAAAAAGGCAAGGCCGAGGTGCGCACCGTGATGCGTTTTCACCCGCGTGTCGCGCCGATCAAAGTCGGCATTTTCCCGCTGCTCAAGAATAAGCCGGTGCTGGTGGAGAAAGCTCTTGCTGTGCGCGACCTGCTCCGCCCCTTCATGAACGTCTTCTATGACGACGCGGGAGCCATCGGTCGCCGCTACCGTCGCCAGGACGAAGCCGGAACGCCCTTTGGCGTCACCATCGATTTCGATACCATCGGCGAGAACGGCCCCGAGCTGGAAGGGACCGTCACGCTGCGTCACCGCGACTCGATGCAGCAGGAGCGGGTGAAAATCAGCGATCTGCTTTCCATCCTCCTGCCACAGGTGCAATAGGGAAAAGCGCGCTTCCGTTTAGAGCATTTTCGTTTGACGTTGTCGCATTGATTGTGCGCTGAAAGCGCAAGGGAAACCAGCCCAGGGCAGAGCGCAGCGGCGCCCTGGGTGCCGCGCAACAACCGGTTGCGCCCTGCAAGGGCGCTGGTAAGGGGGAGCG
>CAIYQA010000458.1 GCA_903928175.1 uncultured Spartobacteria bacterium
AAGCGCGATGTGCAGTCCCAGGGAGATAGCCCAAGCCCAAAGCACGGGCTGTCGCGCCATCGGTCTCCGACCCGCTGCCGATGACAGCGTAGAAGTCTCCGTGAGCGGCGTCATGGATTGGATGCGTTGATCTGTTTCGTAGAAAGGCGGCTCCACGGAACGAGCACGGATGTTTCCTGATGGCAGCTTCGGTAGGCGCTGATGTGGTGCGCTTGCGCGAGTAGCGAATCGGTGAGCACTGTTTCCGTGCAGCCCGAAGCGATGAGGTTTCCTTCGTTCAGAAGCAGCAGGCGTCCGCAGAATCGCGCCGCCAACCCCAGATCGTGGAGCACCACCAAAATTCCACGCTCCTCCTGTGCAAGCGCCTGGAGTAATTCCATGAGTTGGAGTTGGTGATAGGGGTCGAGGCCGGCGGAGGGCTCGTCGATCAAGAGCAACGCTGGGTCGCCTGCCAAAGCACGCGCCAGAAAGACGCGAGCCCGCTCACCGCCGGAGAGTTCGTTGACGGCGCGTTCCCGAAGATGCAGAGCGTCCACGGCAGCGAGAGCCCGCGTGATATGATGCGCGTTGAGTTCACTGGAGCTTCCCTGAAATGGCAACCGCCCCAGCGCCACCACCCGGTCGGCGGTGAGCGGCCAATGACATTCCGGCGATTGCGGCAGATAGGCCATTATTCGGGCAACTTCGTCGAGCGGGAGTTGATGAAGCGGCTTGCCTCTCAATAATATCTTCCCCGACTCCGCAGGCAGCAATCCGGCAAGCGCACGGACGAGTGTCGATTTCCCTGAGCCGTTTGCGCCAATCAGCCCAACCAGTTCGCCTTTGGATAGGGAGAGATCGAGAGGGTGGACGATGCGGCGTCTGCCAAGAGTCACGCTGAGTTGTTGGGCTTCGAGCATCGGTTAGAAAAGGGTTTTGCGGGTGCGGATCAGAAGGAGGAGGAACACAGGCGCTCCGACGAGTGCCGTGACCACGCCGACTTTTAATTCCTGACCGGTGGGAAGCACGCGCACGAGCAAATCGGCCCATAGCAAGAGGATTGCTCCCCCAATCGCGCTGGCGGAAAGCAACTTTCCCGCGTCTCCCTTCACCCATTGTCGCAGGATATGAGGAACAACGAGGCCGACAAACCCGATGGCTCCCGTGATGGAAACCGCCGCGCCGACCGCCAGCGAGGAGCCGACGATGATCCGCAGCCGAACCCGCTCCGTGCGGAACCCGAGGCTGCGTGCGGTATCCTCTCCTAAGCTGAGCGCACGGAGCGCGTTGCCGCAACTCAGCATGAGCAGGCCCCCCACGATGACCAACGGCGCAGCCAGTTTGACATGATCAAAGTTGCGATCCGACAACGAGCCGAGCAGCCAGAAGACGATTTCCATTCCGGCGTAGGGATTGTGCGAAAAGTTGAGGATGACCGACGTGAACGCGCCGCAAATGGCGGATACCGTCACCCCTGCGAGAATCAACATTTGAATGGAGCCATCCCGCCCGGCCAAAACGCAGACAAGGAGCACCGAGGCAAAGGCTCCGGTCATCCCTCCCAACGGCATGGCGAAAGCATACGTGGCGGCGAGGCCGGAGTAAAACACAGCCACCGCACCCAGGCTGGCCCCGGCGGAGACGCCAAGCAGTCCCGGTTCCACCAGCGGATTGCGCAGCAGCCCTTGCATGGCGGCTCCAGCCAAGCCGAGACTCCCACCCACCAGAATCCCCAGGAGCAGACGCGGCACTCGGATTTCCCAAAGCACCAGCCGGATCACCGGTTCGCCCTTGCCGCAGCATGCGGCGGCGTCCCACAGTTCCCGCACGGAGAGGTGAGTGTTGCCAACTCCGAGCGAGACAATGGCCGTAAGTGCCAGCACGGCGAGCAATCCTGAAAGCAGCCAGCGTTGAGAGAGGGTTTGGTTCATGGATAAAGTCGCGCTTGGAGCGTCTCCGCCAACTCTAAATTGCTGAGGTCGGGTTGGGCAAGTTGTCGAAATGAAATCGAGATAACTTTGGTTTGCGCTCCCAGTTTTCGAAAGAGCGGTTGCGTTTCGGAGAGTTGAGTGAGCGTTGGGTTTGATTCCCGAAAACGCGTCAGGATGAGATATTGAGGTCGGGCCATGAGGATCGATTCCGCTGAGGCCGAAGCGCCAAAATTGGAGCTGTCCACGGCCGCAAGATTGCGAAAACCGGCCACTTCCAGAATGGCATTGGCAAAAGTGTGGGCACCGGGGGTGAACCGATCCTGAAAATAGAACAAGGCCGTGGGACGCTCTGCCTCCGCTGGCCGCCTGGCTTTGAGACGCGCCAGGCGGGCGTCCATGTCCTTCACGATTTCTTCCGCCCGCGCCTCTTCTCCCAGACTCCGCCCTACCAACCGAAGCTGGTCGCGCAGCTCATCAAAATCCGTGGGAATTCCGAGTTCCAGAACCCGCACGCCAAGTTGCTTGAGAAGGGCCGCCGTGAGGGGCGTGGAATTTGAGGAGAACAGAACGAGATCTGGCTTGAGCCGGATCAACTCCTCCGCACCGCCGTGAATGAGCGGGATGCCTCGTGCCTCCTCCCAGTGTGCGGAGATGTCGGGATCGGTGGCAAGCGCACTGAGAGCCACAATCCGTTCATGCGGCACGAGTTGAAGCAAAAGCTGGTCTCCTTGCAGGCAGATCGAGACAACCCGCATAGGTCTGGAAGACGGCTCGTCCGCGTGACAACGTCCTGCCCAAACCAGCAATAATGCAAATAGTAGTGTTTTCATTTTTGAGTAAAGTGCGCGTGGACAGAGAAGCTTCCATTATTCTCTATCCACGCGCGTTCTTTACCTGACTTTAGCAAAGAAAGTATTTCTTACTGGCAGCGATATTCATTTAGGCGACTAGAACCGAACCTCAACACCGCCGTAAGCGCCCAGGCCAAGGCCCGGATAGCCAAGGGTGGTTTGATAGTGTGCGTTACCCAGATTCTCGACCCGCGCCGTAATGGTCACACGTTTATTCATTTCATACCGGCCATAGACTCGAACCAGTGTATAGTCAGCCAAGTCCGCCTCCTTTGCTGCCCAAGTCGTCTTGTTTCCGATAGTTACGGGACGAGTCAGGCTATAATCAATATCCTCCCGCTGACCGACGAAATAGACGCCTGTTCCCAGCGTTAGCTTCCCGACCGGCAGATCGAATGTGTAGTTCGTTTCCCCGCTAAGAATGTTGCGAGGCACGCGCGGCGCACGCTGCATTCCAGAAATGGTGGTTTGAGACAAATCAGTCCAATAAGTTGCCTCCACTTCGCTCTCCGTCCAAGTGTAGGCCAAGCGCGCCTGCCAGTGGTCGTTAAACTTGGCTGTTGCGGAGGACTCTATGCCGTGGCTGTTCGATGAATTGAGATTGGCAAAGTAAGGGGTGTTGTAGTTCGGGGAGATATACGCGATGAGGTCGCTCGTATTGCTATGGAAATAGGTGCATCCCAAGGATAGCTTGTCGCCCAGAAAATACTGGTCAACGCCCGCATCCCAACTATGCGACCGCTCGGGGTCAAGTTTTGCTCCAGTATATCGCTCCGTGTTATAGCTCTGGTAGAAGGTCGGCTCCTTGAACGCCGTCCCGTAGCTGGCGCGGAACTTGGTGCGCGTTGCTTCCACCAAATAGGCCGCACCTCCGCGGTAGGTGAAGGCATCGCCTGCAAGTTCGTAGTGGTCGAACCGCGCTCCGCCGGTCAGCACGAGGTTATCCAGCACTTCCCACTGGTCTTGGGCGTAAATGCCTTCATTCAGGGCCGAGAGGTAGGACGTCTGGGGGTTGGATGGAGAATAGGCGCTGATATAGTCCGTCTCGTCATGCCCAGTCTCGTAGAGCAGCGAGACGCCTGCCACGAAACGGTTTTTCTCCGAAAGCTGGAAGGTGTTCTGCCAGTCGGCAGTCCAGTTTGCCGATTCAGCTAAATCCCTGGAAGATTCCGGCGTCGCGGGATACGGGGCCGAGTAAACAAATTGCTGCCCATCCCAATAGGGAGTGGCAATCAGTGAATGAGCCGACGCGGGATCGAACGGGTTCTGGAAATGGTAACGCTCATTGTAGCAGCCCAGCGTCAGCTTCGTCGTCCAGAAATCGGTCGCTTTCAACTCCGCATACGTCGAAACCGTGGTCGCTTCGGCTTCAACATGGGCATTCGGATCGTTGTTCCCATCGTCCACCAGCCGGATACTTCCCGGTTCCTGATATTTCCCAACTTGGCTGCGCACCGCGAGTCCCAGCGTCAGCTTGTCCGAGGCTGTCCAGTCGAGCCGAAGCGAGCCGCTATCGACTCCCATATCATTGTTGGGCCGAACATTGCTCGTATCTTCGTGGGCGTAATGCAGCGAGTAATCGAGCGCGCCCAGACTGCCGTCGCTGGTCATGCCCTCGCGGAAGGTATTGAAACTCCCCCCTTCAAAAAAGAACATGGCCTTGGGGTCGCCAGAGCCCCGCTTGGTCTGCATCGACACTACGCCGCCAATAGCATCCGAACCAAACAGAGAACTATGCGCTCCGCGAACGGTTTCCACGTCCTCCAGGTTCAGATTTGAAGCAAAACTGAGCAATGGAGTGCCGCCCGCCATCAAGGACGAACTCGACTTCACGCCGTCCACAAGCAGGAGGGTATCCATTTGGCGATTGCCTCGAATTGAGATGCCAGTGGTCGCTCCCAACGCCCCTGTATCACCGATGAATACGCCCGGAGAGAGATTCACCGCCTGTTTAACATTCTGGAACTGGTCGCGCTCCATTTCATTGGCATCAATCTTGGTATAGGCGCTCGTCACTTGGGCTGCGGATTCGTCGGTGCGGGTGGCGGTAACGACCACTTCCTGTAAAAGCGTCGGCGATGAAGACCCGGAAAGCGCAGGAGAAAGGGAAGGCGCTGCGGCCGGTTCTTGTGCACTGGCTTGAGACGCCATGCAGACCGCCGTAGCGATCCATGGCAGAACAGATGCGGCAACGCGGGTTGTGATGCCGTGGGATATTGGTCGATGATTTGCCCGGAGCAAGCCGGGCCCAGCTATTTGATGTGTCATTTTATGGATGGTTGTTGTTTGCGGCTGCCAACCGCTTTTACGTTGCGAGGGAATCCTCTCCGGGCATACCAGACGGGCGTGATTCTTGGCACCCGTTGCTACGGCTGCGGAAACACTCCGCCACTGGCGTGAGGGCATAAAAAAACCTCCACACCCCGAAGAGGGCGCGGAGGAAAGAAGACATCCCAAAGGAACGCTCAAAAACCATCCATCCCTCATCCTGTCTTTGGCGAGACAGATTGCCGCACTCCTGCGA
>CAIYQA010000459.1 GCA_903928175.1 uncultured Spartobacteria bacterium
ATGAAGCCAAGGCCGGGCTCTTTTCCTTTGACGAGCGGGTCGCCCTGTTAAAAGAAGCCGTGGAGCACCACCCGAATGTGCACGTCACCCAGTTTGACGGCCTCCTGGTTCAATACGCCCGCGAAGTCCAGGCACGGGTGATCATCCGCGGCCTGCGGGCGGTTTCGGATTTTGAATACGAATTCCAAATGGCCCTCATGAACCGCAAGCTGGTCGGCGATGTGGAAACGATGTTTTTGATGCCCAAGGAGGAATACAGCTACGTCAGCTCCCGGCTCGTGAAAGAAATTGCGCGGCTCGGTGGCGATATTGAGTCCTTCGTGCCAGATTGTATTGCCCGGGCATTGAGGGAAAAATTCCCACGAGTCAATTCCCGCCCCATCCCATGAAAATTCACCTTACCAAATTCCCGGTGGGCGGTCTGCACCTGGAAGGAGAGGAAGACCGCGACATTCTTGAACTGGAAGATCCGACCGTCCGGCCGATGAGCCCCGTGCGCTACAGCCTGGATGTGGGGCTTTCCGAAGGGGGGCTTTTTGCCACCGGCACCCTGGCAGTGGACCTCGAACAGGAGTGCGTCCGCTGTTTGCAACGCTTCACCCAAACCGTGGAAGTGCCCGATTTTGCCACGCAAGTCGAGTTGGGCACCTCCGAGACGGTGGACTTGACGCAGGAGATAAGAGAAGATATTCTCCTTGCCCTGCCTCCCCATCCGCATTGTGACTGGAATGGCGCAAACCAATGCGCCGGGGTGCTGGAAATAAAGAGAATTCATGAGTCGGAACCGCCAGCGGACCTCGGGGAAAAAAATCCCTGGAAGACGCTCGATCAGCTCGCGAAACCAAAGACCGATTAGCAACCGTTAGAGTAGAATTAGACCGATATGGGAGTCCCAAAACGTAAAACTTCGAAAATGCGCCTTCGCACCCGCAAGGCCGCCAACCGCTGGCACGCCGCCGTGCTCGCAAAATGCGGCCAGTGCGGCAGCACGCTGCGCTCACACACCGCCTGCCCCTCCTGCGGCTATTACAAGGGACGGCAGGTTGTCACCGTCGAGGCCGCTTAAGCGGTCGGGCAATTTAAAGTCAGCCGTCTCGCAAATGCGCGGGGCGGCTCTCTTTTTCTCTGCTATTGTGGGGACTCTATGAAAATCGCTCTCGATGCAATGGGCCACGACGAGGGGCCGCGCAAACTCGTCGCAGGCGCCGCACTGGCTTTGGGTGAATTTCCCGAGATTTCGCGGCTCTTCCTCACGGGAGACGCCGCCCGCCTGGAATCCGAACTCAAAACGATCGGCTGCAACGACCGGCGCATCGAGATCGTCCACTGCACACAAGTCGTGGAGATGAGCGATCACGCCATCGACGCCGTGCGTCGCAAGAAGGATTCCTCCATCGCCCGCGCCGTGGACCTCGTCAAAACCGGCGAGGCGGAGGCCGTGGTGAGCGCCGGGCACACCGGCGCGTGCGTAGCGGCGACCACCATTCGGCTGCGCACGCTTCCCGGCATCGAACGGCCGGGGATCGCCGCCACGATGCCGACCGAAAAAAACCTGTTCGTCCTCATCGACGCCGGGGCCAACACCGAGCCGACGCCCGCCCAAATGATGCAGAACGCCATCATGGGCGCGGTCTATTCCCAGCACGTCCTCGGCTACACGAATCCCAGCGTGGGCATCATGTCCATCGGCACCGAAGACGAAAAAGGCAACGCGTTCACCCGCGAATCGTTCGAGTTGATCAAGGCCAG
>CAIYQA010000460.1 GCA_903928175.1 uncultured Spartobacteria bacterium
CGAAACAGAGTTTCGCAAACAACGGCATTCCCAATCAGGAGATTGGGAACGAGAAAAGAGGCGAACCACGCAAATTCCTCTTTTCCTTTGCGTTCTTTGCGCGAAACCTTCGGTGCCTTTCATCTGCGGTAATCCGCGAATAAACCTTCTTCAATTCTATGTCCACCGTGCTCCATCTTCTCAATTTCCTCTTTGTCTTGTTGGAAGTCGTCGTGCTTTTCAACCTGATCATCATTGTCCATGAACTGGGGCACTTCCTGGCGGCCCGTTGGCGCGGGCTCAAGATCGAGGAGTTCGGCGTCTGGTTCGGCAAACCGATCTGGAAAAAAGAGATCAACGGGGTGGTGTATTCCCTGGGCTCCATCCCGGCGGGCGGTTTTGTCAAACTGCCGCAGTTGGCCCCAATGGACATCATCGAGGGCGAAGCCGACGTGCCCCGCGAAACGCTCCCGCCGATTTCCGCCCTCGACAAAACCCTCGTCGCCTTCGCCGGCCCGCTCTTCAGCTTCCTCTTCGCCATTTTGCTGGCGTGCGCGGTCTATGTGGTGGGCAAACCGGTGTACGAAAGCGACAAGAACACCACCATCGGGTATGTGGAACCCGGTTCGCCCGCCGAAAAAGCGGGGCTCCTGCCCGGCGACCGCATCCTCGCAGTGGACGGCCACAAAGTCACCCGCTTCACCGGAATGATCAACAGCGTGAGCTGGTTTGTCGTTCGCAGCGAGGGGGAGAAAATCCGCTTCACCGTGGAGCGGGACGGCAAGACGCTTGACATCGACTCCGGGTGGGTCAAGGAATCCCATAAAACCTGGCAGCGGGCCGGATTGCGCGCGGTGCAGATCGCCCCGGCGCTCTCGACGAAAATCGGCGCGGTGGAGCCGAATACCCCCGCCGCCGAAGCGGGACTGCAACCCGGCGACACAATCACCCACGTGAACGGCAAACCGATCTTCACCCCCGAGGTGTTGATGGAGACGCTACTCGACAACCCTGAAAAGCCGGTCGCCCTCACCATTCAACGCGGCCCGGAGTCGCTCAACTTCAGCATCCAGCCCAAGCAGCTACCCTCTGAACAAGGCAAAACCCGTCCCCGCATCGGCATCGCCTGGGACCGCAAGCTGACCCTCGACTACCCCACTCCCACACAGCAGATCGCCGACAGCGTCAGTTCCATTGGCAACATGCTCGGCGCGCTTTTCTCGCCCAAGAGCGACGTGAAAGCCCAGCATTTCAGCGGCCCCGTCGGCATCGGGCGCATCTATTATGCGATGTTCGAGGATGAACAGGGGTGGCGCAAGGCGCTCTGGTTCAGCGTCTTCTTCAACGTCAACCTGGCCCTCTTGAACCTGCTCCCGTTCCCGATTCTCGACGGCGGGCATATTGTGCTGGCGTTTATTGAAGGCATTCGTCGCAAACCGGTGAACCTCAAGGTGCTGGAATTCATCCAAAGCGCCTGCGCGCTGCTCTTGATCGGGTTTATCCTCTACGTCTCCTTCTTCGATATCCAAGACCTCCCGTGGCGCAAGTTGATCCCGCAGAAGGAGATCCCGGCAGGGACGGGGAAATAAGGTCATCTGTTGGCTCTCAATTATTCTGAGGGGCGATGATTCATTCTGAGAGGCGATAATGCAATGGGAGATGGAGCGGTAGGCGTTGGAGAGATGGTGATGGGGTGTTTTGGCGCGCTGAAAGCGCATGGGAAGCAAGCCCAGGGCAAGCGCAGCGCCGCCCTGGGTACCTCAAAACAAGCGGGTGCGCTCTGCAAGGGCGCTGGTAAAAAAAGAAGGAAGCGGTGCATCACATTACAAGCATTTCCCAGTGCCCTTGCAGGGCACGCCGCTCTCTCACACGTAA
>CAIYQA010000461.1 GCA_903928175.1 uncultured Spartobacteria bacterium
CCATCGCCCCTCCGGGGATCGATTGGCTGCTGGTGCAGTCGAGGATATGGAGCGCCGAGTTCCTGCGGATCGTCTGGCCCTCGCAGCTTTGTGCCGATTACGGTCCGTATCATCTGCGTACGATTGCTCCTGTGGGGGCGTTGATCGGTGTCCTCACTTTGGGAGTGCTAATGGCGATTCTCTCGGTTCAGAACCGCAAAATCGCCCTGGCGAGCGCGCTGTTCTGGGCTGCGCTCCTGCCCGTTTCTAATCTCATCCCGATCTACTGCCCCATGGCAGACCGTTACCTTTATCTGCCGCTTGTCGGGGTGGCGTTGCTGCTCGCGCTCGCGCTGGCTGCCCTGCGGCCCGGCCCGGCCCGTGCCATGGGTTTCGTGGCGGCTCTGGCAGTGGTTGCCGCGCTGGTCGCCGTTACGGTGCGGCGGCAGAGCGTCTGGAAGGACACCTCTTCCCTCTGGCGCGCTACCGCTCAGGAAAATCCGACCTCCTACAACGCCTGGCTGGGCCAGGGATACGCCTGCCTGGACCGGGGGGACCCCGCCGCCGCGCTCCTCCATTTCCAACACGCCTGCGCCCTCGCGCAACAGCAAAGCGCCGAGCCCGTCTGCGGCTTTGCCGGCCTCGCGCTGGCGTTCGACGCACTGCACCAACCCCAGCAGGCAGCCGAAGCGCTCGCCCTTGCTACAAAGCTTGATTCCCGCTACGCCCGGCCCGACACTCTGGTGCGTGCCTTGGTTTTTACAGATTACGAAACCCAACGCTTTACCCTCATCCGGCTGCGCGCCAGACAATTTTAATTTATGATCGGCCTCTTTACTCCACGTTACAT
This sequence comes from uncultured Spartobacteria bacterium, assembly GCA_903928175.1. Classification (GTDB taxonomy): domain Bacteria; phylum Verrucomicrobiota; class Verrucomicrobiia; order Chthoniobacterales; family Chthoniobacteraceae; genus UBA695. Next base: position 830 of record CAIYQA010000461.1, read on the forward strand.
CAAGGAAGGCAGGGAAATGCTCCATGCCGCCCGCAAGATGCTCTGTTATAAACGCGACCTGCTGAAACCCGCCGACGTGCAGCGGGTCGAGGGCGATTTTACACGCCTTGAGGAAGCGCTGCGCCGCCGCGACCGCCCGGCAGTCGAGGAGATGAGCCATCAAATCGGGAGCTTTTTTGGAGAGCGCATCCCGACTCCGAAAAACCCGGAGCTGCGCGAAAACTGCGAAGTCTTTCTGGTGGCCATCGTCATTGCGTTGGGGATCCGCACCTTTTTCCTCCAGCCGTTCACGATTCCCACCGGCTCCATGCAGCCGACGCTCAACGGCATCCAAGTCGTGGCCACGCAAACGCTGCCGCCGCATCCGCTGGTGCGCGCCTTCGAGATGGCCTGCTACGGGCGCAGCTATTTCAACATCATTTCCAAAGAGGAGGACACTGTTCTTTCCATGAGGGACATCACCCGGTTCCGGTTTTTTAACTACGCCGAAATCCAGTGCCTCAAACAGACCTTCCTCGTGCCCGCTTCGTCGCGAGCGGTGGCGGAACATTTTCATATCCAGTTGGGTATGCCGCTGAGCGCAGGGCAGGTGGTGGCGCGCGGCTATGCCGATACCGGCGACCACGTTTTCGTCAACAAAGTGGCGTATAATTTCCGGGCGCCGCACAGGGGGGATGTCTTTGTGTTCAATACGGCCAATATCCAGACCGAGGAGAACAAGATGAATCCCGGAGGCCCCTCCCAGTTCTATATCAAGCGGCTCGCGGGATTACCCGGAGACGAGATGCGGATCGATCCTCCCAAACTCTTTGTCAATGGTGCGCTCGCTTCAGGGGCCGCCTTCGCGCGCGTCATGTCCGGGACCCGCGACCAGCCGCATGAGGGGTACCGGGGCTATGGCAATGGTCCGGCTTATCTCACCAGCCCGGAATCCGTCTTTCCCGTGCCGGAGAAACGGTATTTTGCCCTGGGCGACAACTCCTACAACAGCGCCGACAGCCGTTACTGGGGCACCGTGCCGGAAGAAAACCTTGTGGGCTGCGGCTTGTTTGTTTATTGGCCTTTCACCAAACATTGGGGACTCATTCATTAACCAAATTCTCTTTATGCACAGCGATCTCCTTGCATTGGCACACTGGGCCGGCAACCATCCCGCCCGCCTCGTTCTGGGTTGCGAAGGGGCAGTCGCCGCAACATTGGCCGGGGGCGCCCAATGCGTTGTCAGCGCTTCCCGGACCAAGCTCATCGAACTGGCGGCGGAACATCTGGTGGAAATCGACCTCGCCAAAGCGCGGGCTCTGATTCCCTTGGAAGAGGCCACGGCTGAACAAATCGCCGCCGTCCAAATCTGTCCCGAATCCCCGGTTGCCGGTGCCGACGCCCTGGCCTTTGCCGATCTCTTCGCGTTTGAGGGAATCCATTTTGCCCTCCACACCCAGCCGATCCCGGTCAACCAGGTCATCTGCTCGCCGCGTGCGCGGCAGTTCTCCGACCGGCGCAACCTGCCGGACGAAATCCTCGCCTGCGGGCAGGCCAGCGTGCTGGTGCCCTTCATGCCGCCGGGATTGCCCCTGGCCAAGGAAATCCGGCGGAAAATCGCCCTGTGGCGCGACCGCTACAAGACCATCCCCAAACTCATCCTGATCCAAAACCACGGGATGATCGCTTTGGGGAAAACGGCGGAAGAGGTGCAAACCGTCACGGAAATGGCGGTCAAATACGCCGAGATTTTTGTCGGCGCAGCCATGATGGGCGGGCCGGAATTCTTGAAGCCCAATTACGTGACGCAGATTGATGCGACGAAACTGGTGTAGCACTTGGCATGGACTCCCTGCTGGCGCGCAATGTCACATGTTCCCGCGTTTTGGGTGGCGAGACGGAGCGGTTGGACGCCGTGACGCTCGGCTTTGAGCCGGCCTCCCTGCACCTCGTCTTCGGCGGCCCCGGTTCGGGACGCAACCTTTTGCTCCGGCTCTTGGGGCTGCTCGAACGCCCCGACTCGGGCGAGATCGTCATCACCGGCGAATCCACGCGCGACTGGACCGATGCGCAATGCGCCGCCTTCCGCAGCCGCTATTTCGGGTTCGTTTTTGAAGCCCCGCTGCTGCTTCCCTCCTTCAATGTCGCGGAGAACATCGCCACGCCCTTTTTCAAACTCACCGAAGCCACACCCGAGCAGGCTCGGGAAGAGACCCACCGGGTGCTCCATCACGTGGGTATGAGCGAATATGCCGAGTCGGCCATCGAGGCGCTTCCGCTCTGGGCCCAGCAGCGCGTCGCGCTGGCGCGGGCGCTCGTCATACGGCCCCAGGCGGTTTTTGTGGAAAACATCGACAGCCTCGCGCGCGACGGCGAGTTGATCTCCCTGCTGGAACTGCTCGCCGTCACCCGCCGTTCGCTGGGGTGTTGCATCGTCGCCACGGCCGCAGCCCGCGACCTGGTTCATTTCGCCAACCGCGCCGTGGAAATGGCGGCAGGCCGCGTGGTGCGGGACTGGCGACCCGGAGGGCTGCTTTCATGAACGAGGCGCCTTCCAACGCCGAGGCGATCACCCGCTCCAGCAAGAGCAGCTTCGCCCTGGCTTTCCTTGCCCTGCCGCCGGAGCGCCGCCGGGACCTCACGACTTTTTACGCTTTTTGCCGCGTCATTGATGACATCGCGGATGAACCCGGCCTCTCGCCCGAGGAGAAAACACGCCAGCTTGCCGACTGGAAACGCGCGCTCGGGGAGCCCTTTCCGGGCGAGCCGCCCCTGGCGCATGAAGTGCGCGGGCTAATGGCCAAATACGGCATTCGGGCGGATCTGCTGGCGGAACTCATCCAAGGTTGCGAGATGGATCTCACCCCCGCCCGGTACGATACCAGCGACGAGCTTCAGCGTTATTGTTACCGCGTGGCCAGCGTGGTTGGCCTCGCAAGCATCGAAATTTTTGGCTACCGCAATCCCGCCACGCAACGCTACGCCATTGAACTTGGCTATGCTCTGCAATGGACCAATATTTTGCGCGATGTGGCGAAGGATTTGGCCAACGGCGGGCGCATCTACCTGCCGCTCGAAGATCTCGCGCGGTTTGGCATCACCCCCGAAGACCTCGCGCTGCGGCAGGGCGGGCCGCGTTTTGGCGAGTTGATGGCGTTTGAGGCTGCGCGCGCCGAGACTTTTTACCGCCGCGCCCTTGCCGCGCTGCCTCCGGAGGATCGCCATTCCATGGCTGCCGCTGAAATCATGCGGTGCATCTACCATCGGCTCCTGCGAAAGATGCGGCGGGACGGCTTCCGCGTGTTCGAGAAGCACTACCGCCTGGGCAAGCTCGAAAAGCTCGCCATCGCCGCCCGCGTGCTGCTTTGCCGATAAAGCGTTTTCGATGGACGTTGTCGTGTGGTGTCGATTTCAATGAAATCAAATTGTGTTTGTGCGAAACTTCGGGTAGGCCATCGCTGGAAAGGGAAAAAACCATGTTCAAGTTTTTGAAATTCTGGAGGAATCCAACTCGCGCGCTTATCAAGGTGCTGAAAGAGAAAGATGAGACGATTAGCGCCAACGCAGCAGATTCGCTGGGAGAGCTAGGCGACCCGCGAGCTGTGGAACCACTGATCAAGACGTTGCAGGGCGGTTACAAGTCAGCTCAAATTGCCGCCGCAAAGGCTTTGGGAAAGCTTGGTGACCCAAGCGCCGTTGAGCCATTGATCGAAAAGCTGTCTAGCAAATACTGGGAACCGCCCTATGCTCTACGCGAAGCAGTCGCGGAGGCGTTGGGCGCACTGGGTGATAAACGCGCAATCGAACCTTTGATTGGCGAGTTAGTGAACAACTTCGCCGGTTCCGCAGAGGGTCGTAAACTCGCGGCCTTGTCGCTCGCCAAACTCGGCGAACCTAAGTGGGCGGAACTAATCGCTGGCAATCCCCTAGACACGGAACAGTTCGGCAACTGTGGCGACCCCCGTGTCGTTGAACCGTTGATTAATCTCCTGGTTCGATTGGACAGTTATGGGGACGCTAAACGAGTGCAAGCTGCGGAAGCTCTCGGCATGTTTGGCGACCTGCGCGCCGTTGAACCATTAATCAACTTATTGAACAAGCGGCCACGCTCGATGGATTCTGGAAAGGCTGCCATCAGGGCATTGGGACAACTCGGAGATAAACGGGCTGTGGACGTATTGATCACGGAAATGGGAGTAGGCGGTTTTAAATATGAATCCCATCAACTCGCGGCAGAAGCTTTGGGCAAGATTGGTGATCCACGCGCCGTGGAGCCTTTGATTAAGGAAATGGGATACACTCGTGTTGGCATCGAAGCTTTAAGCAAGATGGGCGACCCGCGCGTACCCGACGCATTAATTGCGGGCCTTTGCGTTGACGATCATGACGCCCGCCAAGCGGCCACCGAAGGGTTAAAAAAACTCGGCGAACCAAAATGGGCTGAAATAGTCAAAGGCTACAGCATCATCACAGTGATTCGCAGACTGGGCGACTGCGGCGACGAACGTGTTATCAACCCGTTGAAGAGCTACTTGGAAGACAGGAACATTCATGTTAGCGAGGCTGCTGCCGCGGCACTGACTAAACTTTCGAATGGAACATTTGAGGCACCGGAAACCGACAAAGACACGACAGATGATTTGATGTTAATGAAACGGATGGAAGAAAACACATTCAGGCGCAAGATAATTCAAGCATTTCGTGAACTAGACGACCCCGGTTCTTTTGAGATGTTGATCGCGGAATTGGAACAGTCGAAATCGCGAGAAGAAACATTTGAGGCTATTGAAAGGTCTGGAGATAGGCGAGTCATCGAGCAGTTAATCATGTTATTGTGTGAATATGACACGGAGGTTCGCAAATGCGCTGCCGATGCGTTGGCGATTTTAGGCGAAACAAAGTGGGCCGAGATCGTGCAAGGCGATGCATTAGGTAATGAATTCAAAGAACTCGCTTGTTGTGACGACCCCCGTGCGATCAGGTCATTAATCAAAGCATTGAAAAACAAAGAAGAACATGCTCGCTTTATGGCGGCCATGGCCCTTGGCATCAGCGGCAAACCAGATGCTGTCGAACCCCTGATCGAAGCATTGAAGGATGGAGACCTTAATGTTCTTGAATCAGCAGCCAAGGCCTTGGGCAAGCTTGGCGACAAACGAGCTGTGGATCCTTTGACTCAGGCGAATGAAAGACTTCAGTCACAAACACCACATGATGACCGTCACAGATGGGATCTTCGAGATGCCTGCAAAGTCACAATCGATGCGCTTGCTAAACTGAGTGAGACGAACTAGCTCAGGCAGTTTTTTCTAAAAGGGATGCAATTTCGCGCCAAGGCCGCAAAGAACGCAAAGGAGATGACGGCTTGTTGAGCGCCTTCACTATTCTTTGCGACCTTTGCGTTCTTTGCGCGAGTCATTTCGGAAGGGAAGCATTCGCCAGGCAAAAAGTGCTCACCCGCGCACCCGTTTTCTCACTCCCGATGCCCCTTGTAAGATGAAAAAACTTTCCATTCTTATCGTAACGGCTGTCGTAGCCTTGGGTTTTTCGGGTTGCGAGACCCCCACGCAAGGCGCGGGAACCGGTGCAGCCGCCGGGGCCATTATCGGAGGGATCGCCGGAGGGAATATCCGCAGTGCCGCCATTGGCGCGGGAGCCGGAGCGCTCACGGGAGCCGCCATAGGCCAGGCAAACAAGGAACAGGCGCTCCGCAATGGATATTATTATTGAACGTCACCGCCCAAAACCGAGTCTCTTTTGAATGGACAAAAATTGTCCGCCATCAAATCATTATTCTATGAAAAAGCTGCCCATCGCTGTTGTCACCGGAACCGCTCTCGTGGCCATGAGTTTCTCCGGTTGTGAAACCCCCGGCCAAAGCGCGGGATTAGGCGCGATCACCGGTGCCATCGTGGGAGGCGCCGCGCGCAACAATGTCCGGGGCGCCGCCGTTGGGGCGGGCATCGGAGCGATTGCGGGCGCCGTTTTAGGCAAAGTGGCTCAGGACCAGCGGAGCGCGGCCTACGCACAAGGCCGGGCGGATGCCGCCGGCTATCCCGTTGAGAGCTACCGGGTGGCGACACCTTCGCGCTACTACGGGTATGTGGTCAGCCCCTACCGGCCTTATGCGTTGGTGGACGTGCGGGGCATCCGGCCCGGCGCACGGGTGATGGACCCGGTCAGCGAGCGCATTTTCATCAATCCGTAGAGTGCTCCGAGAGGGAACGTGAGCCGCCGTTGCCCAACGGGAGCGGCGGGAGGAGAAGTTCGCCGAGGCGAGACGCCTCGGCCAACACGCGAGACGCGTGCGCTCCCCGGAGACTCCCTTCGCGCCCGTTCTTGAACTGGAAATTTTTTTGCAGATGCTCTAGACCAGTTTCGGTTTAATTTGTCGCAGTCCTCTCGCCCCGAAGGGGCTGAGTAAACCAGCCCAGGGCAGCGCCCTGGGGGCATGCGTGTGAGAGAGCCGTGCCCTGCAAGGGCACTGGGAAACGCTCGCGCTCACTCCGCTCCCCCTTACCAGCG
>CAIYQA010000462.1 GCA_903928175.1 uncultured Spartobacteria bacterium
TCCTGGATTATCCCCTCGCAAAGCTCGGGGCTCCGCAAATAGGCTGCGCTGCGCTCCGCTCTCACGAAACCGCTATCGCGGTAAGGCGGTCCTGATTTTCTTTTGCCTTTTCCTGATTTCCTGAGTTCCTGATATTTGACCTCTTGATTTCCTGAATCCAGATTTTGGATGCCGCCGCCGAAAAGAAGGAACGGGTGAGAAAAAACGGTTGATCCGGTTGCAAAATTGCGGATGTTCCGCATTTCCAGACAGCAAAAGCACCCTTTTTACCCAGTTTTTCGCATCAGGGCGTCGCGCGAATGGCTCACGATTTCCTCAAAAATGCGCTGCAATTCCGCCAGTCGCACCGGTTTGGCCAGAAACGCGGTTGCGCCGGACTCCACGACAAACGGGTGTTCGCGGTATAAAGCCCCCGAAATCAAAATAATCCGCACCTCGGGGTGGCGGGATAGAATATGACGGCATGCGGTGAGGCCGTTGAGTTTGGGCATGGCGATATCCATGAAAATCACGTCCGGCGCGAACTGGGCCACGCTCCGCAGAACGTCCACCCCGCCGGTCGTCACCGTGGAGACAATCGTATCATTGCAATGGCGCAAATAGGAAGCCATGGCGCAGGCCAGCTCCCGGTCATCATCAGCAATGAGCAATCTCATGGCCCCCTTAAAAGAAACTTCCGTGCCACGGCCGCAGAAAAGTGGTAATGTAGCCGTGTGACAGGCGTTTCCTTAACAAAATCGGGTCGCAAACCCTGGCGGGGTGGGGGCTGATTTTATGAACCTATTTTCTCACATGGCGGGCGGTTTTGAGAAATTGCTCGTCCGGCTCCCCGGCCCGATCCGCAAACCGGTGGAGCGGGAATGGCGTCCCCTCCAGGAGCTCTTCCTGCGGCGGCGCGCGGCGCGGCTCCTGGTGATCGCAGAATCCGAGGCGGCGGCGGAAGAAGCGGTGCGCGCCCTTTTCCAGATGGACCAGGGCAAAATCTCGGCGGGAAACAGCCCATGGTGCGTTTACCGGCACCGGGGTGCCTTGGAATTTGCCGTGGCCCGGAACGAGCAAATGGCTCGCGAGGCGATGCTCACCGCGGAACCGGATCTTTTTCTCTACGTGTCCACCCTCGAGACCCCCGCTTGGGCGGAACTGCGAGCCTCCCGCCCGTGCGTGGCCCTGACGCCTGCCGAGCGGCGGGAGACGGTTCTGGCCGCCCTTTGCCAGGCGCTCCCCCTGGAAGCCCGGCTCGAATTTGCCCGGGTGAGCGGGGAACCTTCTGCACAGATCGAGATTGCCGCCATGCTCACCCGCTCGACCACAGCTATTTGCACTGCCATCGGCGCGCAGCCGATCCCGTTGGCGGATTTTCCCATCCTCACCTCCCTCCAGGCGGCGATGGTCGCCGGGATCATCCACGCGACGGGACGCGAATGGAGCCTGCGGCTGGCGCGCGACTTTCTCGGAGCGCTGGGGGTGAACGTTGGGGCGGGGTTTATCCTGCGCGAAGGCGCGCGGGCGGCGGTAAAACTCCTGCCGGGCTGGGGGAACGCCATCTCGGGCGCGATCGCCGGGGCCGGGACGTACGCCATTGGACGCGCGGCGAGCGCCTATTTCATCGAAGGGCTCTCCCTGGGCGAAGCCCGTCGGCAGTTTAAGCGCCTCAAACGCAGACGACTTCCGCCGAAATAACCCCGCTTTTCACAAGAAAACGGCAAAAACAGGCCCTTTGTTTTTCAGTTGGAAAAAGCTGCCGCTTCGTCCATCTTGCCCCCAGCGTGAAGATCGCTTCCCAAAAACAACTTAAATCCCCCAAAGTTCCCGGGGAGAAAATTTCTTCCGGACTCCATCGCCACGATCTCCTGCGCATCGTGTTGCTGGTTCTCCTCGCCGTGGTCTGCTGGTGTTCCATCACAGGGCGCACCACCGAGGCGGCGTGGCAGGTGCCGCTGGAATACGGCCAAAAAGGGGCGGACGGAGACGCCACGGGGGTGCTCGCGGCCATTAAAGCGGCTTCGCAGGGGGATTTCGCTCCGTTCCAAGTGAATAAGATTTCGCGCTTGGGCGCGCCGTACTATGGGAACTGGAGCGATAATCCGATCACCGAGAAATGGCAATATTTGTTGCCGGGCATGCTGGCCCGGTCCATCGGCGTTTTCGCGGCGGCCAATTTTGCGGTGCTGCTGGCGCAGGTGCTCGCCTGCGTCTGCTTTTATATTACCGCGCGCCTCTCGGGCTGCAAATGGTGGTGGGCGTTCGCGGGCGGCATCACCTTTGGGTTCGCCCAGTTCGCGCTGGCCCGCTCGGTGCACCATCTGATGGTGGTCAACTATTGGCATGTCCCGTTTTGTGTGTTGATCGCGGGATGGATCACCCGCAACGAAATGGGCGAGACCCGCGGGGGCCGCTACCTTTTTGCGCTCCTGACCAGTTTTGTGGTCGGCATGCAGCATCCCTATTACACGAACATGTTCCTGCAACTCACGTTGCTGGGGGCGTTCTACCAATATTTCCGGCAAGGGTGGAAGCCGATGCTCCAGGCGGGGGGAATCGTGGCATCTGCGGCTTTCGGGTTCTTCCTCATGAACTTCGATACGTTTGTCTATCGGTTCCTGCACGGGCCCAACACCGGCGCGCTGGTCCGCCCCTACATTTGGCTGGAGCTCTCGGCTCTGAAATTCATGGATTTGCTGATGCCGCCGCCCGACCACGCGCTCCTGGGCGGGCTTGGCCAGGCTTATTACAAAATGGTGGCCTTTCCCTGCGAGGTGCCCCCTTCGTGTTATTTGGGGCTGCTCGGTATCGCGTGCCTTGTCTGGCTGGCGGTGGTCTCGGTGCGCCGATTGATGGTGACGGGCCGCAATCTCCCCTTGGAAGCCTGGCAGGTGCTCTGGATTCTGGCCTACTCTGCCGTCGGCGGGCTCAATTGCCTGGCGGGGGTTTTAGGCGTGACGCTCTTCCGCTCCTCCACCCGTTTCTGCATTTTCATCCTGCCGATCCTCCTCCTCTTTGCACTCAAACGGCTTTCCAAAAAGAAATTCGACGCGGAAATCGGCGCGGTTCTGGCAGGAATCTGCGCCTTGGTCGCCCTATGGGATCAAACTCCGCCGACGATGACCGAAACGAAAATCGCCGAGGACGCGCGGCTCGTCGAGTCGGACCGGGCGCTGGCGCAGCAACTCGAAGCGCGCTTGCCCAAGGGGGCGATGATTTTCCAATTGCCGTTAATGGACTATCCCGAATCCCCGGCTCCCGGAATGCCTTCGTATGATCATTTCCGGCTTTATCTTCACTCGGAGCACCTGCGTTTCTCGTTTGGCGGGGTCAAGGGGCGGCCCTGGCTGGAATGGACGCAGCACTTGGGCCAATCGTTCCCGGAGGTGGTGCACGCCATCGAGCGGTATGGATTTGCGGCCGTCTATGTGAACCGGAACGGGTTCCAGGACAAGGGAGCCGGGATTTTGCAAAGCTTCCGCGGCCTCGGCTACACCGAAGTGATTGAAAGCAAGGCAGGCGACCTCTTTTGTATCCCGATCCACCCCGAACCTCATCCCATCCTGCCCGCTGGGACTGTGGATTAAGCGCTCCACTCCCATGCTCATCTCCCTCGTCCTTCCGGTTTACAACGAATCCGAGAACATCGCTCACCTTTGGGAACGCCTACAGGAAA
>CAIYQA010000463.1 GCA_903928175.1 uncultured Spartobacteria bacterium
GCAAACTGCCGTTCCACGTCAGAATCATAGACCACGTAGTCGTAAACAGACTTTTTGACCTGGACCGCGCTGAGATAGTTCACCAGTTCCTCGTTCTTGAAGAGCCACATTTCCCATTCGGCGTCCGGTTCCGAGTCAGGAATTTTCTCGTATTTCACCCCGTCAACAAGCAGGCGTTGCATTTCGCTGCGGATGATGGCCGACACAGCATCGAGAAACTCTTGCGGGTTAATGAAAACGTCGCCCAACCGCCCTGATTTCACCAGGATATCCCGCAGTGTCGAGCGCGTCAGTTCGGTGGCTTCTTGGAGATAGCCGAGAACGTCTGGCACGGCGCCCCGCCACTGAACGGTTTCCTGAATTGCGCTGGTAGCGTGGGCGGCGACTCCACCGCGACGCACGTCCAGCGTGCCGGTGGTAAAACTGATTTGCAGCGGGCGAACAGGATCCATCCGGCAGATGGCTTGTGCGCAGGGGGCGATCAGATCGTTGGAGTCGAATTCCACCCGGTACGTCGTGCGGGGTTTGATTCGCTCCCACAGCGCTTGGAATTCGGGGGTGATAAGCACCTCCTTACGGAGGGTGCTCTTGCCTTCGTCCCGTTCCCGCTGAATATGGCGCTCGATCCGATAAGCGGAAAGCGTGTCCACAATGACCGGCTCCATTTCCGCATGTTCTGCGGAAAGCCCAAGGGAGAACTCCTTCTTTTTCGGATCAAATGCGGGCTGGATGCGTCCTGCACTATCCAGCATGCCCCTTGCAATGAGCGCATCCCAAATAGTTTTGGATGCTGCCCGGCCAAGGGCTTGCTCTTCTCCCTCAACAATACGCGTCAGTTTCGCAAAGGCCTGTTCGGGAACTTTTCCGAAGCTCACTCCGCATTCCTCTTCGTATTCCGTCTGGAGGGCGCGGGCGAAGTCTTCGTAATTCTCGTTGGCCACGACAAGGAGCTTGTTGATAGACTCGTCAAAGACGCGCAACCCGTTCTGATCCACCGGCAGGCGCAATCCGCGGCCAATCTCCTGCCGCTTTTTGGTGGCGGACTGGGTTTCGTTCAGGGTGCAAATCTGGAAGACGTTTGGGTTGTCCCACCCTTCGCGCAGCGCCGAGTGGCTGAAGATGAAGCGGAGCGGTTCGTTGAGGTCGAGAAGCCGTTCCTTTTCTTTCATGATGAGGTTGTAAACCTCGTCATCTGCCTGACTGTCGCCGCGCGTGTCCTTGAGCACGCCCTTCTTATCCTGGGCGAAATAGCCGTTGTGGAGTGCATCCACCGGATGGCGGGCAATGTCGAGGTCACGGTAACGTTCCTCGGCAATCAGTTCACGGAACGCCTCCTCGAATGCCAGCGCAAACCTACCGGGTTGCGGCCCCGCTTCGTCCCAAGCCCGATAGTTGGCAACCTTGTCGATGAAAAACAGCGTCAACACCTTAAGTCCGCGCCCCCTCACTTGCAGTTCCTTGTCCAGATGCCGCTTGATCGTTTGCTTGATTTGGACGCGGGCGATGTCCGCCCGGACGCCGCCGATCTCTTGCCCCAGGCGCACGGTGCGCCCATTGTGAAAGCGGACATGCTCATTGCCGGGCTCAGCGTTGATCTCCGTGATGACAAATCCCTCCCGGTAGCAGGCCCTCTCATCGGATTTCAGGAAAAGATCGTCGCCGCTTTTTACCGTGACCGGTTTCAGCTTCGGCCCTTCCTTGGTTTGGACATGGATTTTGAGCTTCGCCTTGATCCCGCTGCGATTGTCTATCTTCTCGACTGACACATAGGCGTCGTTCTTGCCGCCGTCCGCAGAAGCGCTGGCGACGACGATTTGTTTCACCAGGCGCAGTTCAAACGCCCGCACCGCGTCGAGCCGGTAAACCAGATTGTAGGGGTTCCTGTGCGTGGCGGAATATCGCAGCGTGCAGAGGGGGTTCAGGGCTTTGATCGCCTCCTGGGATTTCTCCGTGCTATCCACGCTCTGCGGCTCGTCAATGATTACGATTGGCCGGGTGCTGCGAACAAAGTCGATGGGAGCCTGTCCCGAAAGCCGGTCGTTCTCCTTGTAGATCACGTTGCTCTTGTTTTCCTCATCAGTGCCCGTGAAGTTTTTTCGGAATGCGTCGATGTTGATGACGAGGATTTGCAGTGTATTGCTCACCGCGAACTGGCGCAGCTTACTGACCTTTTTGGCGTCATACACGAAATGCTCGAACTCGACGTTGTTGAACAGGGCGCGGAAGTGATCCGCCGTGATCTCGATATTCTTGAGGACGCCCTCCCTGATCGCCACGCTGGGAACCACCACGATGAACTTCTTGAACCCGTAGCGCCTCGACAGTTCGAATACGGTTCGCAGGTAAACGTAGGTCTTTCCGGTGCCGGTCTCCATCTCCACCGAGAAATGGGGACACTGACGATCCAACGCCCCATCGGGATTCAGGAGCGGCCAGGATTCCAGTGAATCGCTTTCCTTGGCCACCTCAATGTCGTTGCGAAGCTGGACGGCGCGAACATTTTGGCGAAGCTGTTCGTCCTTCAGCACCAGACTGTTGCCGACACCCAATTCCGTCCGGGCCTGCCCGCTGAAAAGCTCGGCATCGTAAGTCTGGAAAATCACCGAGAAATCCGGCTTCTCGATGGGTTGCCCTTCAAAAAGGTCCGCCACCGCCGCCACGGCATCGAGCTGGTATTGCTGCTTCGGGTCGAACTGGATTTTCATTCCTTCTTTCTCCGGCCTTTCCGTTTCGTGACTTTAGCATCCTCAAGTTGCTTGGCGACTCTCTCGAAATCATTATCCACCCTACGTGGTGCCGCGTCCACCTGTGCCCGGTAGTGGGCATATTCCAGTTCCGCTTTGATCTTTGCCTCCTCGGCAGAAATCGCCCCGGCGTGTTTCAGCAATTCGCGCCCGGAAAGCTTCAGGAATTCGTCGAGTTTCGTGATCCAATCCCGCATGGTCATCGGCTTCCGCTCAAACGCCTGCAACTCGGCGAACTCGATGTAGAAATTCACAATGCGGTTGAGAATCTGCAGCTCATTTTCATGCAGGTAATTCTTGGCTATCGAGACATCCTGCTTGCGGACGATCCCACCGGGGCGGGTGGTTTGCAGTCCCATAAAGGGCTGGCTGGCATCGGCGCGTTCGTGAATCACCTCCGCTGCCGTGTGACCATGTGCCGCCCAATGCATTTTGTTCTGTACGGTGGCGAAGAACCGCTGGGACATTTCGGCGTCCGGCGTGTAATCCACGCTGGTCGCGTAAATGTCCAAAACCTTCTGGTAAAACCGCCGCTCGGAAGAGCGGATGTCGCGGATCCGCGCCAGCAGTTCGTCAAAATAATCCTCCTGCCCCGGACCCGGTGGATTCTTGAGGCGCTCGTCGTCCATCGTGAACCCCTTCACTAGATACTCCCCCAACCGAGCGGTGGCCCACTGCCGGAACTGGGTGCCCCGGTGGCTGCGAACCCGGTAGCCAACGGCCAGAATCGCCGGAAGGCTGTAGTGCATCATTCTGCGGGAAACCTGACGTCCGCCCTCGGGGCGAACTATTAAGTAAAACTTAACAGTTGCCTCCTCGGAGAGTTCCCCCTCCTCGTAAATGGCTTTCAGGTGGAGGTTTATGTTGGGCACGCTGGTCTGGAACAGCTCCGCCATCTGCACCTGAGTAAGCCACAGGGTCTCATTCTCAAAGCGGCACTGAATGCGTGTGCGGCCATCCTCCGCCTGGAAGAGGATGATTTCGGATTGGGGGGGCTGATCGGGATCGGGCATGACGTTTATTATACCGTGCGGAAGCTGGTGACGCCTTTGACTTTCATGGTTTCGACGGCATTGACTTTGAGTTGGTCGTTCCCGGCAAAGCCCTCGTCGAGGCAGACGATCCTTTCGGGGAGCGGGTTCCGCCCGGCCATGGCAGCGATGACCTCGTGGGTCAGCGCGCGTTCCAGGCAGATGAGCATCCCGCCGTCGGCGATGGAATAGACGGTTTTCCCGGCCAAGGTCAGTTTTTCGATAGGGGTGGTTACTGGGATACCGCTCTTGAGCAGGATTTCGTGGAGCAGGTCGGATTCTGTGCGCCCGTCCACGATGTGTTGGACATGCAAATCGAGCTGCTGCGCCAGCCCTGCTTCGTCGCCCGGCGGGATTGCCGATGCGTCCCAGACGCGGAAATTGGATTCGGCCAGTTTGAAGACCTGGAACCCGCGATCCGGCTTCGATCCATTCCCAAGAGCCAGTTGCCCGGCGTCTTCATCATTGAGTTTTTTGATGACGCGGCGGACACGTTCTTTGGCAATATCCGAAATCGTTTTGTATCCGGCAGCTATGGCCGACTTACCTACCTTGTCCTTTGGGTCACACTTTTCAGGAAGCTGAACTAAAATGAAACGGCGGTTGGAATGATCCTCCGCATTGAGTGTCAGAACCGATTCAGCGGTTGTTCCCGATCCTCCAAAGAAATCCAAGATGATGGCGTCGTCGTCGTTCATCGTTACGTAGCGGATAAATCTGAGAAGTTCGACGTGGTCTTTTGGATTATTGAAAACCTTTGCTCCCATGAGCCTTTTCAAATACTTCACTGCAACCTGGGACTGTTTGTAAACGTAGCTTCCGCGAACCTGCGTTGCCATTTCCTCATCGTCCTCGCCATCGTCTTCATCATCGGTTAACTCAACGGCCAACTCTTCGACAACGGGCTTGATGTGA
>CAIYQA010000464.1 GCA_903928175.1 uncultured Spartobacteria bacterium
CGGACTATCTGGCCGAACGCAACCTGAACCCCAAACGGTATGTCTGGCGTGCCGCAGGCGCTGACATCCTGGCCAAGCTCCAGCGCGCCCGCCAAAAACTCACACAGTTAAAATCACGGTCTTGAAGGACACTACACTAGCGTCTTGGGGAAGCGGGGCGTCACACAGGTTCTTGGCCTGAGTCAGATCGAGAAATCGGACGGCAGTTTCGTCACGCTCGAATAGTTGTCCCGGACCAAAGTGGTTTGTGCCAGCCTTGACTCCCTGGCCTTCCCAGCCAGCTACGAGGATGACATCGCCGATGAGAATATTTTCATAAACGCGATCGCCTCTCCCTTTCTTGCCGAAAAAAGACGGTTTCTCTTTGATGTGAAGCGAGCAGGGTGCGTCAAGGCTCTGAAACTTTTTGCCGGTCAAGTCCAGCGGATGCTGCCATTCGCCGGTGGGGTCCACCACAAAGGGTTTGCAGCTCCAGAGAATGGTGTTGCCCTGACGCAACTCGATGAACAAGGAGTTGGTGGGCGGACCGGAGCCGCGCAGGATCGTGCCCGGACTCCGTTGCAACACCATGCCGCTGCCGAAGCATGGGGCCAGGGCAATTTCGGTTTCGCCAACCGCAATGAGCGTGGAACTCAACAGGAGGCCACCGGCGAAAAGCAGGTTGCGGTATATGGGTTTCATTTGGTGTTGCCCGGGGGCGATGGAATGTCTTCGAGAAAGACGCGGAACCCATTGCGATCATGACGCTCCGTCGGGTCGGCCGCTGGGGTCAGCAACGTCGTGTGGGGATGGCCGTTTTCGTCGGACTCGCCATCGAACCACGATCCTCCGCAGAGCACTTGTTCTGCGCACCATTCGGCGGCATTGCCGCCCAAATGATAAAAGCGAGATTCGCTCGGTGCAAACTCCGGCGAAAAAACGGGCGCCGTGCGGGGAAAACGGTCGTGATGATTGGTCAAGACGGGCCAGGCGGCCGGCCAATTGGACAAGGAGGCTTCGATGCCGGCAAAATTGCCATTCGTCCGCACCTGCTCCCCGTCCCAGGGAAACGTGCGCCCACCCGCCAAGGCGAACCATTCGTTGGTGGTCGGCAGCCGATAGCGCTGGTCATTGTCGAGATGCGCCACCTCAGGATTTCGCATGCGCTCCCGTTTGGTCAGCCAATCACAAAAATTGGTGGCGTCCCGCCAGCTCACGCCAATGACCGGGTGATTCGTGCTCTGGAGAAACGCGGGCCCGGGATGATCCCAGGAATAACCGAGTTGCTCCCAACCATTGCTGGTGACCGAGAACAGCTTGGGCAGGGGATCGTAGTGACTGTCCGGGTCTTGCGTGAAGGCGAGGTAGTCAGCGACCCTCGTTTCCACCTCGCAGGCCCACAAGGATTTTGACTCCACCCAGCGAAACACCATGCCCAGGGAGTTGGTCCAGGACAGGCCGGCGATGGGCACGAGTTTGGGAAGGAGGCGGATCTTGAGGTGATTGGTGTCCTTATCCGACAATGGATAAAAATAATTAGTGCGGATCGCATCAAAATAATGCGGCAGTCTGGCAGTGAAAGTAATGGCCCCGGAACGGCTGCGGATCGTGAACGGCGCATTGGTTTGCTGCCCTTCAACATCGTCCCCCAGCGGCCAGGATAGCAAGGCGTGCGGTGGGACACTGTCAACCTGCAGCGAACCGTAGGTGAAAGTAAAATCCTGGTTGGTGGTCTCGCCATCGTTGATTTGAATAGGGGTTCCGAATAACGGCCAATTCCGGTCTTTAAGATGAGAGAGAACCACTTGGTAATCTCCCATCGGTAACTTAAGTTTCAATTCACCGGTGCTTTCCGGAAGGTTAGTATCAATGGTGAGACCAACGCCATGTATTCTAGCGTGGACAGGCCCGCTCCAACTGCGCGAGAGAGAGTTATTTAAAACCCGAATTCCCAGCGAGCCTAAAGATTCCGATTTAGGGAGGGGAGGAGGCGGAGGTCTGTTTGTGTCGCCTCCCCTGTTGTGCGGATTCCGACGCTGTCGGACACCTGTTCTAATTCCTGTCGGACAGCATTCCAATCCTGTCGGACAGTGATCGGAGCGAAGCGACGCGCTGGATGAGTGATAAAGAGGTGTCCGACAGGAGTCAAGATTTGGCCATGGTTTTTGTGCGCCTTCGGAGCCCCGCCGAGGGGCGACGTTCCCACGGTCAAACCCACGACCCACCCGCGCCGTTGATTCGGGCGGGCGGTGAGCGGCGGGAACGGACGCCCGAACCTCCGTTCGCGTTTCCGCCGGTCGCCACGCGTAACGGACTCACCCGCCCGTCCGAATCGGCGCGCCTGTGACATCCGAACTTTAAGTTTCATTTTCCGAAGGAGTTTTGCCTTTGCGCAGCGATTCGCCTTTGAGTTCGATCCGATAGGCGTTGTGGACCAGCCGGTCCAGGATGGCATCGGCCACGGTGGGATCGGCGATGACTTCGTGCCACTGGCTGACCGGGAACTGGCTGGTGATGAGGGTGGCGCCCTGACCTTGGCGGTCATCGAGCATCTCCAGGAACTCGCGATATAGTTTCCCCGGCACGCTGACCAGGCCCAAGTCATCCACGAGGATCAAAGGTGCGCGGGCCAGCTTCTTGAGCAGGGACAAAAGGCTGCCGTCGGCCCTGGCGGTTTCCAGTGCGCGAAAAAACTTGGGCGCATAGTAGTAGAGCGTGCCGTAACCTTCGCGACACGCTTGCGCCCCCACGGCGCAGGCGAGATAGGTTTTGCCGGAGCCGGTCGGCCCGGTGATCAGGCAGTTGCGATGTTCCTTCACCCAGGAGGAAGCGCGCAACTGCTCGATCTGCGCCCGCTTCAAGCCACGC
>CAIYQA010000465.1 GCA_903928175.1 uncultured Spartobacteria bacterium
AGAGGCCCGTCGCATCATGCGCGAACTCAACGAACTCAAAAAGGAAAAAGGCACGAAGCTTGTCACCAGCGAAGACCAGCAGAAGTCCGTGAAAGACGCGATCCTCACCCGCCTCAAAAACGAGATCGAAGACATCAACATCCAAATCAAGCGCGGCAAACGATTCGACACCAGGAAGCGCACCTACGAGACCGACGCTGAATTCGAGGCGCGCAAGACGGCGCTCATCACCGAACGCGACGCCCGCAACAAGGAACTGGACTCGCTGCTTCCGAAGCCTGACACCACCAAGGAGGACTTGGAAAAACGCCAGCTTGCCGTAGCCAAACGCCAGAAAGAGACGTTCGAGAAAAGGCAGAAGGACGCAGAATGGGAACGCTCGAAAAACCCAAACGAACCCGCCAGCGACCGCGTGAAACAGGCCAGGCTTGAAGCGGCTGCGGCCAAGGAAAACTTTGAGCAGGCACGCGATCTGGCGAATCCGACGCGCACCAACGACATCAATCTTGCCCGTCTCAAACGCAGCATGGAGCGCCGCCGCGCGGAGACACAACGCAAGCTCGACGCGGGCGACTACACGAAGCCGGTGCGCAATAAAACAGCGCTCGATGATGCCGCCGAGGTGCAGAAAATCAAGCTGGCGCGGCTCAACAAGGATTTCAACTACTTCGCGGCTCAAGAAGCGCTTAAAGGACGCACCAAAGGGCAGGTTTTGGCAGACGCATTTGTAAAGTTGAAACGCTTCAACGTGCTCACCTCGCCTGCGATCCTCGGCAAGCTGGCGGCGGCTTCGATGTCGCGCGGGTTCACTCATCTGGCGGAAGAGATGGCATCCGGCGCGTGGTCAAAGGTGCTGCCGGAAGAATTTACCAAGCAGGCGCGGCTTGAAGGTGGTTCCTTGAGCGCCAAAGGGTTTGCGAGGGCTTTCACGCGATTCAAGATGAACGCCCTCAAGGATGCCGTGCAGACCTATCGCACCGGGGCGTCAAACCTTGATTTGGAGCATGAAAAAGAAGCGCACACGGACAAGTCCATCTGGGGGCTTCCGGGGCGCATCCACGCCACCATGAAGGCACCGCTTAAACGATACATGTTCGAGACGGCGCATGAAAAGCTGGTGGAATCCTACCTGAAAGACGGACATTCATTGGAGGACTTGAAGGACAATGAACTTCTTTCCATGCGCATCAACCAGGCGGCTTACAAGGCGGCGAACCGTTCCATTTTTATGAACGACAACAAGCTGGTGAGCGCCTTCAACGGTTTCATCCGCCAGATGGAGAATGCGAAGGGCACGGGAGGGCCGACCATGGCACGTCTGGCGCGCATTCTGATGCCGATTGTGAAAGTTCCAACCAACATCATGCTGGAGGCCGGTCAGCACGTCGGCGGACTACCCATCGGACTCATTCGTCTCTGCAACGCATGGAGGTCAGGATTCGACAAGCTCAAGCCGGAAGAGGCGGACTCCATCATGCGGCTGCTGCGCAAGGGATCGCTCGGCGCGGGGCTGATGCTCTTTGGATTCTACTCCAACGGCGTGGCGGGCGGATACTACAATCCCGACGAAAAACGAAAGCTGGGAGAGGCAAAAGTGGGAGGGTTCAAGCTGTTCGGGCATGACATCCCTTCATGGCTGACGCACGCGCCTGCATTCGAGGCCATCCAGTTTGGAGCCACCATGAAGCGTGCGCTCAACAACAGCAGACACGGATCATCGCTGCCGGATGCGGCGATGGCGAGCCTCTTTGGACTCGCTGAAGGAACGCCATTCATGGATCAAGTCATGCGTATGGCGGAGATGAAGACCGAGGCTGGACGGCATCAGTTTCTTGAGGAACTTGCCAAATCTGAAATTGAACCAGCGCTGCTGCAAAAGGCGGCGGAATGGACAGACCGCGCCCGTCCGCTGCAACCGATGGACATCCTGACCGGAGAAGGAGCACAGCCGCGCACCCCGAAAACCCTGGGTGAATTCATGGAATCAGGAGTGCCGGGACTGCGCCAGAATGTGCCTTTGAAGATCAGCACTCCGTTTTCGCCAACAGACACACAAGTCCCAACGGTGATCGAGAACTACTCCACCAAAGGCGGCGTGATGCCGAACAAGCCGAGCCGGGCAGCGCTGGAAAAGACCAACGGGCCGGTTTCACAGGCGCAATGGGAACGCTACGCCATCTCGCGCGGGAACGCCCTGAAACAGGCGATGCTCGAAAACATCGGCTACCTGAGCACCGTGGATGAAGAAGCCCAGCAGAAAAAGATTGGTGAGATCACACGCCGGGCTTCGGAACTGGCGAAACAGGGAACGGGATGGAAGTGAGGGCTGGAAAGCTCTAGTTTTTAGGTGGCGTTGGAAATTTATTCTTTATCACAGTCAAGATTTACGCACCCGCTAAGTCGTTCCATCTGAGAAACCCATGTCCAGCCGTGCCATGAGCCTTTTACAATTTTGTTTGTTGGGCGAAGCGAACCCAAACCAATGGCGGCGTTACAATAATATCTTCCATCCCTATTTTCCCTCATCTTGATTTCGTCAGCACTAAAAAGATTTTGGTTGTCTCGGATAAATCTGCGTAGATTCTTAAATTCATACACCACATTCGACGGTGACTTTAGAAGCCATGTCTTTTCTGACGATGGGATAGAAAGCAAGTAATTGCGTTTTGCTGCATACGATTGTTTTGGTGATCTTGGGCCGGGGCATCCACGAAGAAGCGCC
>CAIYQA010000466.1 GCA_903928175.1 uncultured Spartobacteria bacterium
AGGCCTGAAGGGCCGCACCATCCAACCGTGCAAAGCAATAGTGCGGGCCTACAGCCCTCTTTCCTTCTTCGCGGTAAGTCCTTGGGCGTTGCCCAAGGCTGGCATAGCTAGCGCCGTTGGCGCTCAGGCAAACCACTTTTATTCACGCCCGGGAAACCCTGTGCCCCTGGCGGCGTCATTTTCTGCTATCGCCCGACGAAACGCCCCTGCTATAAAACAGGAATGAAGATATTGATGGCGAGCACGGAAATGGCGCCCCTGGCGCGAACGGGCGGTCTCGGCGACGTGATTGAGGCGCTTTCCCTGGAACTTCAGAGGCGCGGTCACGAAGTGAGCGTGGTATTGCCCCTTTACCGGAGCATTCGCGAAAACACGGCGTTAAAAATCAAGTCCACCGGCGTGGAGGTGACGGTGAACGTCGGCAGCAAACGGCTGGATGCCGAGATATTCGAATGTGCCGCCCCCGACGGCGTGCAGGTATTCCTGGTGCGCCGGGACGAATACTTCGACCGCACTGGCATTTACGGGGCGGACGGCCGCAGCTACGACGACAACGCCGAGCGGTTCATCTATTTCTCCCGTGCCGTGGTGGAACTCGCCCGCCACATGGACCCCGCCCCGGATGTCCTCCACGCCCACGATTGGCAATCGGCGCTGGTTCCCGCATTTGTCAAGGAGCGCGGGCTCCCGTTTGGCACCGTGCTCACCATTCACAACCTCGCCTACCAGGGGAGCTTCTGGGGAGTCGATTTCGGGCTCACCAACCTGCCCGGGCACTACTTTAGCGAGCACGGCGTGGAATTCCACGGGCGGCTCAACTTTCTCAAAGGTGGCATCGTCTTTGCCGATGTGGTCTCCACCGTCAGCGAGCGTTATTGCCGCGACATCCAGACGCCCGAAGCCGGGTGCGGCCTCGACGGCGTGCTCCGGGCCAACGCCGGAAAACTCGTCGGCATCCTCAACGGCGCGGATTATTCCATCTGGAACCCGGCCACCGACAAATCGATCCCGGCCCAGTATTCTCCCGGCTCCCTCGACGGCAAAGCCTGCTGCCGCAAAGCGCTCTTGGAAGAGCTCGGCCTCGCCCCGGACCCGCGCGGCCCGGTATGCGCCATGATTAGCCGCCTCGCACAGCAGAAGGGAATCGACCTCTTGATCCCGCTGCTCGATCGCCTGCTCTCCGACGATGTGCGCCTCATTATGTTAGGCGAGGGGGAGGAAACCTTCGAGCGCGAGTTGATGATCGCCGCCCGCAAATACCCCGGAAAATTCGTCTTCAAAAAAGGATTCGACGACGCGCTCGCCCACCGGATCGATGCCGGAGCCGACGTCATGTTCATCCCCTCGCATTTCGAGCCGTGCGGCCAGACGGCGATGTACACCCTGAAATACGGCACGCTCCCCGTGGCGCGCATCACCGGCGGGCTGCATCAGATCATCCAGGACTACGACCCGAGCCAGGGGACCGGCAACGGTTTCGTTTTCTACGACGAAACTCCCGAAGCCTTCTGGGACGCCATCGGACGCGCAAAGAAAGTTTTCACCGACCGCAAAGCCTGGGAGGCGATCATGGTCCGCGCGATGAAAGCGGACTTCTCCTGGCCCGCCGCGGCGGAGAAGTATGAGAAAGTGTACAAGGCAGTGGCAAAACATTTGCCGAAGAGGAAGTAGGGGGCTTCAATCAAATGCGCAAAACGATTCTCATCTTTTCAATCATAGCGAATCTCGTTTTCGCGGCATTTTGTTGTTATGGCGTGGTCCGGACCAAACAGGCAGCGAAAAAGCTTCCGAGTTTTGAGAAATGCATTGTGTTGGCCAGGCGTTTGGAAAGCGATCCGTCCATCAGAAATCGTTTGGATTTGCATCAGCTTTCAACGCATCTCTTAATAAAAAGCCTGGATACAAATATCCAAGCGGTAGGTGCAGTGAACTTCTTGGTTTTATGTGGGCTCGTCCTGGGAATATGGAATCCTATTTGCTTTGTAATATGGGCTTTTTTTTCGGAAAAACCGACCAATGTTTCCTCGTTCCCAAGTTGAACTTGGGAACGCACTTTCCCGCGAAGTTGCACTTCGCACACCTCTGCCATGCGCAGCCGCTACCAAGTCCACGCGCCTGACGCCGCGCATTTCGTGACCTCCACCATCGTGGCGTGGCTGCCGGTCTTCACCACGGCGTCACGCTGTGACATTCTGGTCCAATCGTTCACCTACTGCCGGGAACATAAGGGGCTGGTCATTTACGGCTGGGTTATTCTCGACAATCATTTCCATGCGATCCTCGCCGCACCCGATCTCCCGCGCGTATTGGCCGATCTGAAACGGCACACGGCGCAACGCATTTTGGAGCAACTGGAAGCAGAGAAGTGCGAATGGCTCCTGCAACAGTTCCGATACCGCCGCTTCGCGCACAAGACGGAGAGTGCGCATCAGGTGTGGCAGGAGGGGACGCATCCTCAAGCCATCGTGGGTGACGAGATGATGCTCCAGAAGCTGGAATATCTGCACAACAACCCGGTCAAACGCGGACTCGTCGCCGCGCCGGAGTATTGGCGGTATTCGTCGGCGCACGAATGGGAGCCGGGGGTTGAGCCGGTGCTCCGGTGCGATGGCTGGCGGTAGGGAGTCAGGCTCGCTGTGCTCGCGGGAGGCGGCAGTGCAACTGCCGGGATTAGTGCGTTCCCAAGTTCAACTTGGGAACGAGGAAACGCCCGAAGCCTTCTGGGACGCCATCGGGCGCGCGAAGAAAGTCTTCACCGACCGCAAAGCGTGGGAGGCGATCATGGGTCGCGCGATGAAAGCAGACTTCTCCTGGCCCGCCGCGGCGGAGAAGTATGAGAAAGTGTACAAAGCCGTGGCAAAGCATTTGCCGAAGAAGAAGTAGACCGTTCCACCCCTCTCGTTACCCCTCGTTCCCACCCCTCCTCGTTCCCAAGTTGAACTTGGGAACGCACTTTCCCGCGAAGTTGCACTTCGCACACCTCCCCATGCGCAGCCGCTACCAAGTCCAAGCCCCTGATGCCGCGCATTTCGTCACCTCCACCATCGTCGCATGGCTGCCAGTCTTCACCACGGCGGCCCGCTGCGACATCCTGGTCCAATCGCTCGCCTACTGCCGGGAGCACAAGGGGTTGGTCATCTACGGCTGGGTCATTCTGGACAACCATTTCCATGCGATCCTCGCCGCGCCCGATCTCCCGCGCGTATTGGCCGATCTGAAACGACACACCGCGCAGCGGATTCTGGAGCAACTCGAAGCGGAGAAATGCGAATGGCTGCTCGGGCAATTGCGATACCGCCGCTCCGCGCACAAGACGGAGAGTGCGCATCAGGTGTGGCAGGAGGGGACGCATCCCCAAGCCATCGTGGGCGACGAGATGATGCTCCAGAAGCTGGAATATCTGCACAACAACCCGGTCAAACGCGGGTTGGTCGCCGCGCCGGAGTATTGGCGGTATTCGTCGGCGCACGAATGGGAGCCGGGGGTTGAGCCGGTGCTTCGGTGCGATTGCTGGCGGTAAGGAAGTCAGGCTCGCTACGCTCGCGGGAGGCGGCAGTGCAACTGCCGGGATTAGTGCGTTCCCAAGTGCAACTTGGGAACGAGAACGTGCCGAGAGGGCGCAAAAGCCCACGCCAAAGGCACTCGTTCCCAAGTTATACTTGGGAACGCACTTGCCCGCGAAGTTGCACTTCGCGTATCCTCCATCCTAATGCTCCCCGCCCTCCAAACCCCCATCCCCGGTCCACGCTCGTTGGCGGCGGCGGCGCAGTTGCGCCGATACGAGTCGCGTAATGTGACCTACATGGACGCGGAGTTCCCCGTCTTCTGGCAGCGTGCCGAGGGGGTGAATGTCTGGGACGTGGACGGCAACCGTTTTCTCGACTGGACCTCCGCATTCGGCGTCGCCGGGCTCGGGCACACGAATCCGGCGGTGCGCGACGCACTCATTGCGCAGGCGGGCGCGCTGTTGCATGCGATGGGCGATGTCCACCCGACGCCGCTCAAGGCCACACTGTGCGAGCGGCTGAGTGCGCTTACCTTTGAACGCTGGGGTGCCGGTGCAGGGAAGACCATTCTCGGCAACTCCGGATTTGAAGCGGTGGAGGCGGCCCTAAAGACGGCGCTGCTCCACAGCGGCAAACCCGGGGTGATTGCCTTCCACGGCGCTTACCACGGGCTTGGCTACGGAGCGCTTGAAGTCGGCGGAACGCCTTATTTTCGCGAGCCGTTCCGTGCGCAGCTTGCGGAGTTCGCCGCGTTGTTGCCGTTCCCGAAAGGCCCTGCCGCGGATCTTGAAAAATTGCGAGCGGGATTAAAGCAGGCCCTTGCAACACGCGAGATCGGCGCAATCCTGGTCGAGCCGATTCAGGGGAGGGGAGGGGAAATCGTCCCGCCGCCCGGCTTTCTGCCCATGCTGCGGGCTCTTTGCGATGAATACAAAGTCCTACTCATCGCGGATGAGATTTACACCGGGTTCAACCGCACCGGGGCGCTCTTTGCGTGTGAACATTCCGGGGTCGTGCCGGACGTAATCTGCCTGGGAAAAGGGCTCACCTCCGGGTTCCCGCTTTCCGCCTGCCTGGGGCGCAGCGACGTCATGGATGCTTGGCCCGAGTCGAACGGTGAAGCGCTCCACACCAGCACGTTTTTGGGAAATCCGCTCGGGTGCGCCATGGCGCTCGCCTCACTGGAACAGCACAGCCAACCGGAACTCGCGGCGCATGTGCGCGAACGCGGCGAGCGCGTGAAAGACGCGTTGCGCAAAATCCAAGCGCAGCATGTGGTGGACATCCGTGGCGAGGGGCTGCTGGTGGGCCTGGAACTCGACCTCGACGGCGCACGCACCAACGATCTCGTAAAGCGTGCCTTGCGTGATGGTCT
Organism: uncultured Spartobacteria bacterium; assembly: GCA_903928175.1. Classification (GTDB taxonomy): domain Bacteria; phylum Verrucomicrobiota; class Verrucomicrobiia; order Chthoniobacterales; family Chthoniobacteraceae; genus UBA695. The sequence goes on from CAIYQA010000466.1 coordinate 4,882, forward strand.
CATTTTGCTACAAAGCGGTCCTTTGGGAAACGTGCTGGCCTTCACTCCGCCGTTCGCCATCAGCGATGAGGAGATCGCGTTTACGATGGGGCGGATCAGGGGCTACCTTGCCTCGGTCTGAGAAGCTGTCATCGAAGCGGCGTGCGTCAGCCGCCGCACGCGCGGTAGCGCGAACCGCAACTGGCCTCAGGCCAGCGCGCGGTAGCGCGATCTGCACCCCGCCTCAGGCGGGTAACCTCCGCTCTGGCAATTTTCTGCCCCGGCTGCGAAGATGGTTTGTCATGTTTGAAAACCCACACTCCGCCGTGCCTGAACTCTCCGGCTTGCGGTCGATCTTGCGGGCCTTTCGGCATCGCAATTTCCGGTTCTATTTCAGCGGGCAATGTATTTCGCTCGTGGGGACGTGGATTCAAGGCGTCGCGCTCGGGTGGACGGTTTACCAGATGACCCACTCGGCCTTCCTGCTTGGTTTGGTGGGGTTCGCCGGGCAGTTTCCCCTTTTCCTTTTCACCTCGCTGGCAGGGGTTTTTGTGGATCGCTACAGCCGTCACCGCACACTCGTGATCACGCAAACCTTGTCCATGCTCCAAGCGCTGCTGCTTGCGGCGCTGACCTATGCCCACCACCTGGACGTCTGGGGGATCATTGCCCTGAATGCTTTCGCCGGGACCATTCTCGCCGTGGACATGCCGTGCCGACAGGCCTTTCTGGTGGACCTGGTGGGCCACGGGCCCGACCTGCCCAACGCCATCGCGCTGAATTCTTTCACCGTCCACAGCTCGCGCATTCTCGGGCCCGCGATTGCCGGGCTTTTGCTCGTCACAGTCAGCCCTGCGTTTTGTTTTTTGCTCAACGGGTTGAGCTATATCGCTGTCATCGTGGCGCTGCTGGCGATGCGGCTGGCCCGTGCAACTCCGCAAGCTTCCGGCAGGCGCGCGCATCACGAATTGCTGGAAGGGGTCCGCTATGCCTGGGGATTTGCGCCGATCCGCGCCATTCTTTGCCTGGTGGCGCTGGTGAGCCTCACGGGAGCTTCTTATGCCGTGTTGATGCCGATCTTTGCCGCCCAGGTTTTTCACGGCGGCTCGCACGTGCTCGGCTACCTCATGGCCGTGCCGGGGCTGGGCGCAATGACTGCGGGGATCTACCTCGCCTCGCGCAAATCGGTGCTCGGCTCGGGGATCCGCATCGCCCTCGGAGCTGTTGTGTTTGGGGTGAGTCTGCTGGTGTTTTCCCAATCGCGCTGGATGCCGCTTTCGCTTGCCGCGCTGGTCTTTGCGGGCCTCGGGATTGTGACGCAGATGGCCCTTTCCAACACCATCCTGCAAACGTTGGTGGACCACGACAAACGCGGCCGCGTGATGAGCCTCTTCACCATGGCCTTCATGGGCATGGCACCGTTCGGCAGCATCCTGGCGGGAACATTGGCGAGCCGGTTTGGCGCCCCGCAGGCGGTCGCCGTCGGGGGAGTGCTATGTGTTGCGGGTGGCTTTGTTTTTGCGCTGCAACTCCCCGCGTTGCGGAACGCCGCCCTCCCGATCTATCGCAAAAAAGGGATCGTCCCGGAAATCGCCACGGGACTGGGTGCCGCTTCGGAATTGTCCAATCCTCCTGAAGAAATATGAACTGGTTCATCTTTGCCATCGGAAAACCGAAGCTCGGGTTCGCCCGCCAAGGGGTGGAGGAATACGCCGGGCGTCTGCGCGGCTTCGCCCCGGTGAAGCTCGAATATTTGAAAGCCTCCACCCGCGAAGCCGAAAGCGCCCTGCTTCTGGCGCGCAGCGAAGGGATGTTCCGAATCGTCCTGGATGAGCGGGGCGAAGAGCCCGCGAGCCGTGCGATTGCCGCGAAAATCGCGACTTGGGAACAGGAGAGCGTCAAATCCGTGGCGCTGCTGGTCGGCGGGGCCGACGGGCACACCGATGCCTTGCGCCGCGCTGCCGGATGGACTTGGGCCTTAAGCAAGCTCACGCTGCAACATGAGTTGGCCTTGGTGGTCCTGTACGAACAACTCTACCGTGCCTATGCCATCAAAGCCGGACTCCCCTACCACCGGGAATAATCAATTGTGTCGTTTGTGTTCATCGGCATCCGGCGTCGCAGTCGGTTGCGCCTGCGCGGGTGCTGCTTGAGCAGGCGGATGCTGCGGCACTGCTTGCCGATGCTGCATTTCCTGCTGCGCATGCCCCGCCGCGCGAGCTTGGGTTTCGGCAGCCCCTCCAGCCCTGCGCTGCTGCTCGGCTTGGGCTTGGGCTTGCTGGGCTCGTTGTGACTGTTCCTGTTGAGCCCGTTCCGCCCGGGCCTGAACTTCACCGGCCCTGCGTTGTTGTTCGGCTTGGGCTTGGGCTTGCTGAGCCCGTTGGGACTGTTCCTGTTGAGCCCGTGCCGCGCGGGCCTGAGCTTCACCGGCCCTGCGCTGTTGTTCGGCTTGCGCCTGGGCTGCTTGTTGAGCCCGCTGTGCTTGCTCCTGCGGCAATGCGGCTTGGGGTGAAGGCGCCGGCTGCTGCTGTTGCGGATGCTTTTCCGAATGACGCGAGTGCTCTTTCGATCCCGAAGGCACGGGTGGGATTGGAGCCAGTGGTTGCACTGGTGTCACCTGCATTGGAGCCGTAGGCTGCGCCACTTGCGGCGCGGGTTCTGAGCGCTGTTCCTTATGGTGCGAGCGTTCTTTTTTGCCGGAAGGCAGTGGCTGCACTTGGGTGGGTTGCGGTTGAATTTGCTGAATCTGCGGTTGCTGCTGGACCTGCATCGGGGCCTGAATCTGGCGGGTGTGCGCTTGTTGAATCATGCTCTGAACTTGACCCGCATCCACCGGCTTCGCAGGAGCAGAGGCTCGGGTCAACCCGCGGCTCTCGTCATGATAATGCGCTTTGATCTGCTCTTTTTGCGCGGGATCGGAAATGCCGCTCCACCCCCGGTCCACTTTCGGGGCACGGATTTGCTGGGAGACACTCGCAGGCGCGAACTGCGTCTTGGGGGCTTCGACCACCGGGGCGTGGACGATGAGTTGACTGCCCACGCGCCGGGAGAGTTCCGGGCGATGGTGTTGCGCCCAATCGCCATCGGTCTGGCGCACGAGTTGCAACGCTTCGATGCGGTTTTGGGAACGCGCGGACACCCGGGCATAATCCAAGCCGCCGTTGAAAACCATTCCCCCGCCATTTCCGCCCACCACAGTGATATTGGTAATATTCACCGTGTGGTTGATGATGGCGAAATTGCGGTGGCGCGGGATCAGCACATTGCGCATCACCGGCGCACCGAAAGAACGGTATTCGCAGAAAGAATAAACCGAAGGCCCGATGTCGTAATCGCGGTCCACCCAAACCCCGATGCCGATCTGCGGCTCAAACACCGCGTCGGGAGGGAGGGGCGCCCAGCCGATATATTCCTCGCTCTGGCGCCAGGAAACCCATGCGGGCCCCCATTGGTAATCCGGTTTCCAGACCCAGCCGTAATCCTCCAGCCGAATCCAGCGGCCATAATGGTAGGTGATCGAGCCGAAATCCTCATAGGAAACCCAAGTCCAGCCCGCATCGGTAAAAGCCCAGTAGCCGTCGGTGTAGGGTCGCCAGTCGCGGTCCAAACCCCGCGGTTGCCAGCAATAGCCGTAGGCATCCACGTCCACCCATTCTCCATACGGTTGGAGGCTGTCATAGAAATAAGAAAACGTAACGTGCGCTTGGGCTTGCCGCGGCAACACCGCGCCAAACAAAACGGCCAGGAAGATCGTGAACAGGAGTTTTTTCATTTTCGTTTAAATATAAGACCTGAAATCGCCGCAATAATTCATTCAATTTCAGTGCGGTTGAAAAAAAGGCAAGCGCCAAGCGTTCCCTTCGGCTTTTGCACAAGAAGACTTGTTTGCAAATTCCCCATTTTCTGTTTGCCTGTAGGTTCTCCCGCAAACACACCGATGAAATTGCATTCCATCCTCTTTGCCAGCCTGATCTGCGGGCTCGTCCTGGCCCGCGCCCAGGAAATGGCCGCCCCCGGGCCCACCCCGGCCCCTTCGCCGGAACCCGGGACCCTCCCCCTGTTGCAACCCCCGGACTTGATGCCCGCACCGAACCCCGCACCCCCGGCGGTTTCGCCCGCTGCCACCCCGCAGGCAATTTTCGAAAAAGGAACCGCCGAACAACTCCGGCAGGCCATCCGAATTCGCGAACTGAAAACCGTCGTTGCAGAAGACCCGGAAGTCCTGGCCCAGAAAGCCATGGCCGAGGCTGCAAAAACCGAAGCTGGGCGATGCGTTGCGATGCGCAACTATTACACGCTCCTGTACACCAAGATGGAGAAGCTCGATCCGTCCCTGCAAGCGATCCTGGAACCCCAACTTCGCGGAATCCTGTCGCGGTACGAGCAGCACCACGTGTTTCCCTCAGAATTAACTGAGCCCATCGTCGCATTGCCCGGCAGCCATTTTTCGGATCACGACGGTGCGGCAGTGCCAAACGCGAATCCCTCGGGCAAGAGTTCCAAGAAACAAGAGAAGAAGCACTGAATCCGGCGGGTATTGCGCCCATTCCCCTCGGGGCTGCGACTTTGCCGTTGCCAGCGGAGTTTTTGGCCGCTACTCTTACCAATTCCAAACGGCGCGTTCGTCTAGGGGTTAGGACACAGCCCTCTCAAGGCTGGTGCACGGGTTCGATTCCCGTACGCGCTGCCAGTTCACTCTGATATTATTTTGAAAAGCATCTGGCGGGTGATGTTCATGCGCAGGAAGAATTGTCTTTTCCTTCCCAGCCCTGCCATTCTTTGCATGCGCGGTAAATTTTTGAGAGAAGGGATTGTTTTTCCACGTCCTTGACCTTGGTGGGGTTCCAGCCTTCGCCGAAGGTGGTCCCACAGCCGCCAGTTTGAGGTTTCTGCAGCGAGGCGGATTTGTGGAGTTGTTTGAATATATACAAGGTTAAGGGAAACGCCCTGCCTGTGGCTGCGCCTGACGGCGTACCCACAGCCCCGCCGTTTTCCCGCTTTAGCGACAAAATTTCTTCACGATTTCGCGGGGCGTAGCGATAATGGGAGCCGAAACGTGGAAATCTTGCAGCAGCAGTTTGAGTTTTTGAAAATCAATGCCGCGCAAATGACCATCCGTGCTCAAGAGAATGCCACACTCCATCAACGCGGATTCTGCAAGGAGAAGCGCGTCGTTGCCTTCTTCAATTGGCAGAATATCTCGCTGGCGGACTGCTTCCGCGATGCGTTCTACAATACCGTGACCCACTGGGACAAGATTCAGGGGTTCTATTCCCCATTCCTGCAACCGGCACAACGCCTCAAAGGCCGCCTTTCTTATCTTTGCTGTGTCACCGCACTTGACCGCATAAGCAAGCTCTTGCAGTACCGTGGGTGGGACGACAATCCGCGCTTGTGGTATGCGCTCGCGGATGGTTTCGAAAGCGTCCATTACCGCTTCCGTTCCCAACGCGAGATCAAGAAGGACGTTGGTATCAACGGCGATGAGCATGAGCCGCTACGCCCCCGGTTCCGTAGATGATTCTCATGGCATCTCCAAGAAGGGATTCCCGCTCGCCATCCGTCAATTTATTGGCGCGGGCACGAATGGCCTCCGCCATACCGGTTCCTGGCGTTTTCTTCTCCTTGGGAGTAGAGGCCTTTTTGCTTTTGCTCACGGTGTCAAAATGCACCCGAAAAGCCCTTGCGTCAATCTCTATGGCGAAAGCTCCCGGATAAAGACGTTGCATGGGGGTGGCCCAAAAAAAACACAGGCGCAACCCGTGACAAGGCGCTTTACTCTGCCGAGCTTTGATTGGCGGTTGCAGCGGAGACCGATACCGCCTATAACCCTTCCATGATCGACTACATGCAGAAAGGCGGCCCTCTAATGTGGCTGCTGGTGCTGCTCAGCATCGTTTCCACCGTCCTCTTCGCCGAACGACTGATTTATTACCACCGGGTCACCATCCGGCTGGGCGAGTTCCTGCGCGGACTTTCCAACTTGATCGCGCGCGGCAATTTCGCCGAGGCCCTGCATGAATGCGCCGGCACGGCAGGCCCGGTGGCGCGGGTGATCCACGCAGCCATTGTCCGGCACGAAGCGCCGCGTGCGGAACTCAAGGAGATCGTCCAGGAAGCCGGCCAGCTCGAAGTGCCCAAGCTCGAACGGCGACTGCCGATGCTTGCCACAATCGCCTACGTTGCGCCGATGGTCGGGCTGCTTGGCACCGTCACCGGCTTGATCGACGCTTTCATCACCCTTTCGGGCAACGCCGGGGGGGTTGTCACCACGGCGGACATTGCCACGGGTATTTACAAAAGCCTGCTCACCACGGCAGCAGGGCTCGTCGTGGCCATCCCGACCTCGCTTGCCTACAGCTTTCTTTCCTCGCGCGTCAATACGCTCATGCACGATATGGAGCGCGCCGGGATCGAGATCGTCAATCTGATCACCGAGACCCCGTCCGCTGTGGAGCCGATCATCAAATTTGGCGGTCGGGAGCGGGTCGCCGGAGCCGAGTAGCCGTTCCACGCGCCATGAAGCTGCACCGAACGGTCAAATACAACCCGGAGTTGTTCAACCTGATCCCGTTGATCAACGTCCTCTTCCTCGCGCTGGCCTTTGCCACGCTGGGCACCACGTTTGTGGTGCAACCGGGCCTTTCCATCGTCCTGCCTGTCTCCTCGTTCGTGCTGAGCCCACAGCGGCATCCCCAAATCGTGAGCATCACCGCCGGAGCCTTGCCGACGATTTATTTCCAGGACAAAAGAATAGAAATCGAGGAGCTTGAGAAACAGCTTTCCCGCTCCAAGGTGAAAGACCGTTCGCTGATCATCCGGGCGGATCGTGCTGTGCCTTACGAGACGGTTTCCGCCGTTATGAATCTTGGGCTGCGACGGGGATATTCCGTCGCTGTCGCCGCCACCAGCCAGCCGCAATGAACTCCGAACGTGGATTGGCCGCGCTGGCTGCGCAAGTCGAACATTACCGGCTGGTGTTTCGCTGGCCGGAGCGGACGGCTTCGCTGCTCATTCCCGCCCTCCTGATCCTCTCGGTGGCAGTGCATGCGCTGGCGTTTTACATTTTCCAGGTTGTCTATCCGCCTGCGGTCGCCAGCGGCCCCCCTCCGGCTCAAGTCACGCTGCTCACCGCCGACACCCCGGAAGCCGCCGCTCTTCTGCAATGGGTGCAGGCGCAAGACCCGGCCATTGCCGCCCGCCCCCGCGAGATCACCCCTCCGGGGCTGGGGGAAATTATTTACACCCCGTCCTACGCCACCGCGCATACGCTCCCCTTGGAGACCCCGCCGCGGGAGGAACAGATCGGCTTTCCGGCGGCCCATACCCTCCTCGAATCCAGCGCTCCTAGGGAGGCCGCGCCCGCAGAAGCGCCGCACCGTGCCGTAGTTTCCGCGCTTTCCTTCTCCGAGACGCTTCGTGCGCGCGACGCCGCTCCCGTCCACCCCGCCGTGACCCCCAAAAACAGCCTCAACTTGCGGCCCACCGTTTTTCTGGTGGGCGTTGGCGACCGGGGCGAGGTGCGCTACTCCTTCCTGTTCGACCCTAATGGCGGTGACCCGTCCAGCGGCGACCACGAGATGGACCAACAAGCCGAGGCGCTGCTGCGCGCGCACCGTTTCACCCCTTCCGAGACGCCGCTCGAATGGGGATTTGCCACCTTCACCTGGGGCGGCGAAGCGTATGCCCCCCAATCGCCCCCGCAATCTGCTGCGGTTCCAGGAATATGATCCGCGTTAGCCTCACCCTGCTCATTTTCATCTACCTCGCCCTCTTCCTGACGGCGGTGTTCGCGCTGTGGATCTGGTTTGAATGGAACCGCCAGCGCAGGGAACGCCACGCCGTGCGCCACCGCGTCCGTTGTTCCCTGTGCGCCTTTGAATTTGAAGACCCGAGCGAGGAGCCGCTCCCGCGTTGTCCCCGGTGCGGCAGCCTCAACGAGCGCGAACACTTCCGCATTTTGTAATCCCGGAAATTCTGTTGGAAATGCCCACCTGCTGCCGTTTCTTTCTGCATCTCCTGGTATGGGCGCGCGCGCTCCAAGCTGCACCCGCGCAGGACAGGGGCCCCGTCCGTCGCAAAGAGGCGATTGCCCTGGCCGAGGAATACGCCCGTTTTCGGTGGACCCCCTCGGCGGCCAATGTCTTCCACGGCCTGGACCGGGACGGCATTCGCGTGGACACCCCGGATATCGGCTTCGTGAATCCCGGCAGCCACCCCGGATGGTGGGTGCCCGGGCGGTCCAATGTGGGGGTCCCATACATGTGGGGCGGGTTCAGCAGCTTGAGCGAGTTTAGGGAGGGCATTGCGAACGGGCGGTATGCCGGCGACGTGTACACGCGCGAAAAACGCCGGTTATTGGAGCGCGCCGTGAGCCGCCAGGCGGTCGGGATCGACTGCTCCGGCCTGATCTCGCGCTGTTGGGGTCTGGAGCGCAGCTATTCCACCCGCGAACTGCCCGGCCTTTGCCTGTCGCTGGCCAGCTATGAGGAACTCAAGCCGGGCGACATCCTCAACTCCGACAACAACCACGTGCTGCTTTTCGAAGGTTGGGCGGACAAAGCCCACAAGCGCCTCCTCGCCTACGAAGCCGGGTCGCCGCCCACGTGGAAAGTGCTGCGCGATTCCATTTCGGTCCCCATGCTCAAAAGCTTCGGGTACAAGGCATGGCGCTATAAAAACATCGTCGATTAAGGGCCCAACATAAATCAAGAGGCGCGCCAGCAACATAGACCCCCTTTGCCGACGCGCCTACCCCTGATTCGAATTGAAAAAATCATGAGCCCATTCGCTGTTCCGGGCAATTCGTAACATTGCGTAGGATTTTTGAACGCCCTTGAAAGCTCCGCCCTTTTGGATTGCCGGGAACGGTGTGCATTGGTAGTTTCCCTGAACAAATCACTTTCATGAACCGATTCGAAAATCAGATCGCCATTGTTACCGGTGCCGGACGCGGCATCGGGGAATCCATCGCCAAATCATTCGCCACCGGAGGCGGCAAGGTTGCCTGTGTGAGCCGCTCGGACTCCGCAGCCAAGGTTGCCGAGGCAATCAACGCCTCCCATCCCGGGGCTGCCCGCGCTTATCGCGTGGACGTGGCCGACAAGAAAGCCGTGGAAGAAGTGAGCGCGCAAATTTTCGCCGATTTCGGCAAAGTGGACATCCTGGTCAACAACGCCGGGATCACCCGGGACGGCCTTGCCATGCGGATGAGCGAGGAGGACTGGGATGCCGTGCTCGACACCAATCTGAAAGGGGCCTTCAATTTCATCCAGGCCGTGATGCGCCCGATGATCAAGCAACGCAGCGGCCGCATCATCAACATTTCCAGCGTGGCCGGGCTGATGGGCAACGCGGGCCAGGCCAACTACGCTGCGAGCAAAGCGGGCCTCCTCGGCTTGACCAAAACGCTGGCCCGCGAACTCGCCGGTCGCAACATCACCGTGAACGCGGTCGCGCCCGGTTTCATCAAAACCGATATGACCGACGTCCTGCCCGAGTCGATCAAGACGGCGGTGCTCGGCCAAATCCCGATGGGCCGTTTCGGCGAACCCGAGGACATTGCCGCGGCAGTGACCTTCCTTGCCAGCGCCGATGCCAAGTTCGTTACCGGCCAAACCCTGACGGTCGATGGCGGAATGGTCATGGCCTAGCGAACTTCGTTGCCATGCAACTGCTGCTCCTTCGCCACGCCGATGCGGTCTCCTCGGCTCCCACCGACGACCTGCGGTCGTTGAGCGAGAAAGGCCGCCTGCAAGCCAAACGCGTGGCGCGCTTTTGCAAAGAGCGCGAGTTGCAGCCGGACCTGATCCTTACCAGCCCGTTTCTGCGGGCCGAGGAGACGGCCCGGATTGTGGCGCAGGAACTCAAAAGCGAACTGGTCCTGAGCGCCTTCCTCGCCTCGGGCATGATGCCTTCCGCCGCCATCGAGGAGTTGCGCGCCTATTTGCGCTTTGAATGCGTGTTGCTGGTGGGTCATGAACCGGACCTGAGCGCGCTCGCGGGCACCTTGCTGGGCGCTGGAAATACCGGGGCGATTCGGATGCGCAAAGCGACCTTGGCGGGGCTCTTCGTGGAGAGCCTCACGCCCGGCGGCGCGCAACTGGAGTTTTTGATTCCTGCCAAGTTGATGGAGAGGGAGTAATCTGCGCGGTTACCTGAACTGTTTTTACGCTTCCCCCACCACCAACTCGAACCGATACCGGTCATTATAGCGGCCCCTGTTGTATTCACGGCAGCATTTCAGGCACGCCACTGCACGCCGGAATGGGCGCACACGCCGGACCTCCGCCCGGCAATGGCGGCAACGATACACCACTTTGCGCGCCAGGTGACGGCGTGGAAGCGGCAGTTCGTGGCAACGCTTTTCCCCTTCAAGCCCGAGATCCGCGCACGCCTGTCGCCATTCTGCCCCGTGCGGTTGGAGCCGTCGCCGTCCGGCCCGGTAACGCGCCAGCAGATGCGCCAGTTCGTGTCGCAGCGTGCGGTCCACTTCTTCCATTCCAAAGGGAACCAGGCGGGGATTGAGCGAAACGGTGCAATGCTGGTAATTGGCCAGACCGGCGGTCGTCCGCAACCGGCGGTTCCAGCGGACGCGCACCTGCCGGGCCAATGCGCGGCAACCCACCACCTCCAAAAGCTGGCACGCCGTTTTTTCCAGTGCCGTTTCGGTAAAATCGCCCTGCGGCAAGCCGGAAAGCACCGCGACCGCTTCTCCCTGGCGTGGATGGCCCCGCCGGGGATCTGCCTGACGGGTAAACAGCGGACCCATCATCCCGTCCATCACGTTTTTGACTAAATGCACCAGTCGCACCATTGTTCTAGCCCGCCTTCCGGAATGCCAAAGTTGCCGGGGCACACCGTGGCGGCACCGCCGGGAACTGAGACGGGTTCACGCGATTTTTTGGGCACGATATTGAGCTGCGTCTCCTCGTAATACACGAGCGAGTTCGCAGGAACCGTGTGCTGTAGAAAAACATTGCCGCCGATGGTCGAGTTCTCACCAATGACC
>CAIYQA010000467.1 GCA_903928175.1 uncultured Spartobacteria bacterium
AGGCCTGAAGGGCCGCACCATCCAACCGTGCAAAGCAATAGTGCGGGCCTACAGCCCTCTTTCCTTCTTCGCGGCAAGTCCTTGGGCGTTGCCCAAGGCTGGTATAGCTAGCGCCGTTGGCGCTCAGGCAAACCACTTTTATTCACGCCCCGCCGTAAATACCGAACCCGGCAAAACAACGATCCGCAGATTGCGCTTTGGATCGGCGCAGGAAAGAGCGGCGCCTTATTCTGCCGCCAATTCCACGAAATTCCGCAAGATTTGCAGCCCCACGGTCTGGCTTTTCTCGGGGTGAAACTGGGTGCCTGCAACCTTTCCACGCGCAACGGCTGCCGCGAACGGTTCGCCGTATTCCGTGGTGGCAATCACCTCAGCGGCGTTCTCCGGGGCCGGGTAGTAGGAGTGGACAAAGAAAACGTGCGGGTTGGGCGGCAGTCCGCGCCAGAGCCGGTGCTCGGGCGACGTAAGGGCGAGGCTGTTCCAGCCGATCTGCGGTACTTTAAGTCCCGGCGTGGTGAAACGGCGCACGTTCCCGGCAAAGAAACCGAAGCCGCGCGTGCCGTCTTGCGCTTCTTCGCTGGCGTCGAAAAGCAGTTGGTAGCCGACGCAGATGCCGAGGAAGGGGCGTCCGCTTTCGAGCCAGGCGTGCAGCGGCTCCCACATTCCGCGCGATTGGATGCCGCGCACGCAGTCGCCGAACGCACCCACACCTGGTAACACCACGGCATCGGCAGCCTTGAGGCCCTCCGGGGTGCCGATGAGCTGCACATCCGCGCCTTCATGCTGGAGGGCCTTGAAGACGCTTCGGATGTTGCCGCTGCCGTAATCGATAAGGGCGATCATGGTCCGGCGCTAGAGGACTCCTTTGGTGCTCGGGATTCCGGTGACGCGCGGATCGATCTGGCACGCCTGGTCCACCGCCTTGGCGAGCGCTTTGAAGAGAGCCTCGGCCATGTGGTGCGCATCGCGGCCGTAGAGCACCTCGGCATGGAGGTTCGTCCCGGAGTGGACTGCGAACCCGCGCAGAAATTCCTCCACCAGTTGGAAGGGAAATTTGCCGATCGGGTCCACTCCCTGCGGGGCGCGAAATTCCAGGAACGGACGCCCGCTGAAATCCACGACCACGCGTGCCAGCGTCTCGTCCATCGGCAGGTAAGCCCAGCCATAGCGCCGGATGCCGCTTTTATCCCCGAGCGCTTGCGCAAAGGCCCGGCCAAGGCTGATTCCCACATCCTCGACCGTGTGGTGATAATCCACCTCGATATCCCCATCGGCGATCACCTCAAGGTTTACCAGGCTGTGCCGCGCAAAAAGCGTGAGCATGTGGTCGAAGAACGGAATCTTCGTTGAAATTTTGCTCGTGCCGTTGCCTTCCACGGTCAGATGGACGGTGATGCGGGTTTCGGCGGTGTTGCGTTCAATGGTGGCGGTCCGGCTCATAAAGGTGCGGTGGCTGGGGTGTTGTTTTTAGAAAAAGTCGAACCAACCCTTGGCTTTGGGCGTCGGGGTGGGGGTGGGGGTGGGGGTGGGGGGCGTGGGAGGCGGGGTGGCTTCCACCGGCTTCGGCGCTGCGGATTCTCTGTGCGTGGCGCCGACCGGCGGGGCCGAAACAGGCGCGGCTTTCTTCTTGAGCGATTCAATTTCGGCGCCGAGCACGACGGCTTGATTGTTCTGAGCCCAAAGAGTTTGAGCTTCCTTGATTTTGGCCTGGGCATCCGCAAATTTCGACTCTTTCACAGCGGTCTCGGCCTCCTTGGTTTTTGCGAGGCTTGCACGCATGGCGGCCAGGGGAAGCGCTTCAAGCCTTGGAGCTTCGGCGGCAAGGGCAGTCTTCAGCGACTCGGCCCCTTTGCCGGCCATCGGCTGGAACGGTTTCCATTTTACCCCGGCGCGTTCGGCGGCAACCAATGCGGCTTCGGCGGCGGCGATCTGCGCTTGCCGAGCGGCGATCATCTGGCTCTTCTGCGGTTCCGGTACGAGGACAATGCCGTTTGTGAACTGCATTTCCTGATTTTTAAAGGCAGCCATGGTGCGATCCATGTCGCTGGCAGCCAGACGGAGAATGCTCTTGGCCAGTTCGATGCCGTCCAGGTAAGCCTCGGAACCGGGATACGTTTTTTCCATTTGATCGAAGCTGTTCAGTGCCCCGATGTAATCCCGGCGGGTCGCCTGGTCCCGCATGGTCGCCAACTGCATTTGCGCGCGGAGTTGGTATTTATTTTTTTTGATCTCGTCCGGGGTGTACCAGCGGTTGTTCCACTTAATGTTCCCCGACTGGACTTTCTCCTGCTCTTGTTTGAAGGTGGCGAGTTTCCCCTGCACCTCCCCGGCGCGGGAACTTTGCGGATATTTTTGCAAAAAGGTTTCGAGCGATTTGACCATCGGCGCGTAACTGGCAGTCGGAAGCGAGCGGGGCTCGATTTGGCATCCCTTGATTCCCTGGTAGGCAATTTCGTCGGGCGGCGTTTTCGAGACTGTCTGCACCTCGCTTCTGGCGACGGTCTTCTGGTCGATAATCCCGGCGGAGACCACCGCATCCATGACGATTTGCCGATCGGTTTCGCTGAGAATCTTGCCTTCGATCACTTCGCCGGATTTCAGCGTGACCGTGTCAGCAAGAGCCAGAATGGGCATTGCCAGGAAAATCCCGACACAAACGAGGAGGGAGCAGGGAGCGGCCTTCATGTGGAAGGTAATTAAGCGGATAAACTCCTTCCGTGCAAGCGCGCAGGGGAGGGAATAATGCTTCACAGGAACACGAGGCCTGAATGGAAAAAACGAGGCGCCCCGTGTGGTTATTGGGTGAATCAATCCTTGGCGTGCCGGGGCGGAATGGCGTAGCCTTGGCCGCGCCCGGCTTCCGACGCGGCCCTGAAACGATACCTATTTGTGAAAATTGACCCTGCACTCCATCAATCGAAAATGCCGGACTGGCTCCGCGTCCGGTTCCCGTCCAGCCCTGTTTTCCATTCGACCAAAGCGCTCATCTCCGATCTGCGGCTGACGACGGTTTGTGAGGAAGCCCATTGCCCCAACCGCTGGGAATGCTGGAGCAGCGGCACGGCCACTTTCATGATCGCCGGGGAGCGCTGCACGCGGGCGTGCGGATTCTGCGCGGTGGATACTGCGAAACCGTTTCCCCTCGACCCCGACGAGCCGCGCCGGGTCGCCGAGGCGATCTCGCGGTTGAAATTGCGCCATATCGTTTTGACCTCCGTCTGTCGGGATGACTTGGAAGACGGCGCGGCGGAGCATTTCGCGCAGACTGTCCAGGCGATCCGCGCGGTGGACCCCGCCCTCATCATCGAGGTGCTCACGCCCGATTTCAACGGGCGCGCCGAGTCGCTGCAAATCGTGGCCGATGCGAAGCCCAATGTTTTTAATCATAATTTGGAAACCGTCGAGCGCCTCACTCCGCTCGTCCGTTCCCGGGCCAAATACCGGCTTTCGCTGGAAGTGCTGCGCGATTTCAAGGCCATAGCCCCCGGCATCACCACCAAGAGCGGGCTCATGCTTGGCCTGGGCGAGCAGGAAGAGGAAATCATCGCCTCCATGGACGATCTGCGCGCGGCGGGCGTCGAGGTGCTGACTCTCGGCCAATACCTGCGCCCCACTCCGGAACACCTGCCGGTGTTGGCGTATGTGACGCCGGAAAAATTTGCGGAATACAAAACAATCGCCCTGGAGAAAGGGTTCCAGCATGTGGCCAGCGGACCGCTGGTGCGCAGCTCCTACCATGCGGCGGAATTTGACCCCACCACACGATGATGCCTGCAACCGAACCGAACCGCTTTGCCCCGGCGAAAGTCGCGGCCCTGATTCCCGCGTATCGCGAGACCGAGCATATCGCTGATGTGGTGCGCCGGGTTCGGGCGCAACTCCCAACGGTTTTGGTCATCGATGACGGTTCACCCGACGAGACGGCTGAATGTGCGCGCAAGGCAGGGGCGGAGGTGATTGTGCATTCCCAAAACGCCGGGAAGGGAGCAGCGATCAAGACCGGGTTCAAAGTATTGATGGAGCGGGGTTTTGATTACGTGCTTGTCCTGGACGGCGACGGCCAGCATCTGCCCGAGGAGATCGGGCATTTCCTATCCAGCGCCGAAGCGAACCGTTGCGGCTTGATTGTCGGCAACCGGATGCACAAGACAGACGGGATGCCGCTGGTGCGCCTGCTCACCAACCGCTTTATGTCGCGTGTGATCAGCGCTCTCTGCAAACAGCCCATTCCGGATACGCAATGCGGATTTCGGATGATCCATCGCGAGGTGATTCCCAGCCTTTTCTGCGAGAGCAGCGCGTATGATTATGAGACCGAGATGCTGCTGATTGCCGCCCGCGAGGGCCACCGCATCGCCAGCGTGCCGATCAGCACGATTTACGGCAGCGAAACGAGCAAGATCCATCCGTTGCGCGA
>CAIYQA010000468.1 GCA_903928175.1 uncultured Spartobacteria bacterium
AAGGCGGATGCGCTCGGCTTTCACCATGTCGAGACGCTGGAACACGACCTTGCGGTGCAGCCATTGGAAGGCCGGGAGTTTGACGTGATCATCACCGCTATGGCGCTGCATCATGTGCGAGATGTAGCTCTTGTCTTGAAGCGCTTTCACCCGCTGCTGAGCCAAAACGGGGTGTTGCTCATTGCAGACCTTGACCGGGAGGATGGTTCCTTTCACGATGATCCGACCGGGGTGGAGCATCACGGCTTCAAGCGCGACTGGATGCTCAATGCACTGTGGGACGCCGGGTTCAAAATGGCCGAGATTTGCACTGCCCACACGATTGTGAAACCCGCGGCATCAGGCGGCGAACCTCGCAGTTATCCCGTTTTCTTCATGGCTGCGCGGGTTCGCCCCGAACGATAGCCATTAACGAGGGTTGATTTAGCGCTGTAATGGATACATCCGTGAGATAGAATCTGCGCATGTCTCGCTTTTTCCAACGCGGCGGTGCCTGGGTGCTGGGTCAAAGCGTGCTGCTCGGGGCGGTTGTCTTGCTGGCGGTATTTGTGCGGGGGGGGAGATTTCACCCCGCGATCATCATTTTTGGAGCGGGTTTGATGGTCGTTGGCGCAGGCATCGCGTTTGCGGGAGCGTTGGCGCTCGGGAGAAACCTCACCCCGTTTCCAAAACCAACGGAGCAGGCAAAACTGGTGCAGCACGGCATTTATGCGGTGATCCGCCACCCGCTCTACACCAGCGTCATTTCGGTGTCGATTGGCTGGGCGTTGGTTTGGCAAAGCTGGCCAGCACTGCTGGTTGCTGTGACTCTGATCCCTTTCTTCCACGCAAAGGCGCGCCACGAGGAATGCTGGCTACGGCAGAAATTCCCTGAATATGCGGATTACGAAAAACGGGTTCGCCGCTTCATCCCGTGGCTATATTAACGTGTCCTGTTTCCTCCCATGATCTTCGCTCTCTTGCTCGCATCGCTCATCGGTTTGTCGCTCGGCTTGCTCGGCAGCGGTGGCTCCATCATCACGCTGCCGGTGATGGTTTACATCGCAGGGATTCCCGTGAGCCAGGCGGTCGGGATGTCGTTGGTGGTCGTGTGCGGCACCAGTGCGGTGGGAAGCTTTTTGCGGTTTCGACAAGGGGAGTTCGCAGGCCGGGCGGCAATGCTATTCACCATTACGGGAATGATCGGCGCCTTTTTTGGCGCGAAGTTGACGCACCTCGTTGAACCGAAAACGCTGATGTTGCTCTTCGGAGGCCTGATGTTGATTGTCGGCGCGGCCTTGCTTCGGAAACGCGCAGTAACGGCTGAGCCAAAGTCATGCCATCTGGTGCAGTGCCTGACCGTAGGCGCCATGGTGGGCGTTATGACGGGCTTTCTCGGTGTCGGAGGCGGGTTTTTGATTCTGCCCGCACTGGTTTTGTTCGCCGGGTTGGAGATGAAAACGGCCATTGGCACCTCGCTGGCCATCATCTCGCTCAACAGCGCAGCAGGGGTCGTGGGGCAACTTCGCTATGTGTCGCTCGATTGGACTCAAACACTGAGCTTTCTGGCAGTGGCGGTTCTTGGGATGTTCGGGGGACAATGGCTGGCCAAGCGACTTTCTTCTCAATCGCTCCAACGCGGGTTTGCCTGGGCCATCATCGTGTTGGGGCTATTTTTATTGGCGAAGAACCGATGACTTTTTAAGGATATTTTCCGCTCTTCACGTTCTCTTAAGGTTCTTTTGCGTAATCTGACACGCATGAAGAGAATACCCATTGCCATCGCGCTGGCGCTCGCCGTGTCAACGCTGAACACATTCGCACAACAATCTGGAGGCGGCGAACGCCCTCCCCGTGATGGAGAAAAAGTCGAGACACTCACAAATGAGCAGGCCAAGCAGGTCAAGGTGATCCTTTCCAAATACAACCCAAGCGCGCTCACGGCTGAAGAGGCGAAAGCCATTCACGCGGCCTTTCAACAAGCCGGTCTCCCGGGCGGTCCAGCGATGAACGAGGTGGTCGCAGACGCTGGTTTTAGCCCAGACAAGCTGCGTGACCTCGATCCGCCCCCAACGGACGCAACCGGTAGAGGGGATCAACTTGTGCCGAAAAGCGAGGTGGGTGGCAGCCGACCGCAGGGTGCAAATAACCAGAGCCAGCCCATAGGCAAGCAAGGAGGAGGAACGCAGCATTACTCCATCGAGCAGGCAGCCTCCGACAATGCGCAACTCCACACCATCGCTTTCAATGGCTTGGCTTTTGTGACTGGCGATTTTGGCGCGGACACCTTTCTGCCTCCGGGAAAAGTGTGCGACTTTTCCGGCTTCCAGTATATGCGGGATATTGATGCCGCGCACAAGGGACACAACCCGATGTTTCTCGACCGGGTTGCGGGCAATGTGCTGCATGTCCTCACGGACGAGCAGCGGGCCCTGTTTGAAAAAGCGGCGCGGCAGGAGGCGGTGCAGTTGCGGGCGCTTGCTGAGAAACGCCTCCCGCTCATCAAGGCGTTCTGCCGGGAACTTGACGGGAGCATCCCTGCGGGAAGCCAGGGATTGAACAAGGCTGCGGTAATACAATATGTGGGCGATATTTTCGCTGCGGATGCCGAAATAAGCTACCAGCGCGCCCAAGTCTTTGGCCAAGTGGTTGCCTCCTTGAACCCGCAGCAGAAGGAATATCTCGCCAAGATGAAATTCGGCGACTTCAACACCTGGCCTGCCGTGGAAATGGATCAGTATAAACTCCCCAGAGGCACGGAAAAAATGATCAACGTGGCCTACATGACCTACGCCAGTGAGTTCTTCAGTTGGTATGCGGGGTCGGTCAAAGCCGATACCTACTTCTGCCCGGAGCGGCATGGCACCTACTTCGGCGGGTTCTACATGAAAGACATGCCCGCGATGGGCAAGCGCGACTTTGACATCAGCACATCCGTGACTGGCGACAGCGGCAAGGAGTTTCTCAATATCCTGACTGAGAGCCAGCGCAAGAACATTACCGCCATCCCTGCTTTGCAACACAAGGCGCTCCAGGATGTCATTAAGGTTCGCGAGGCCATCTCCATGGAACTGCGCAAGTTCCTCAACGGTAAACAAGCCGACAAGAAAACGGTGCTTGCGCTTGGTCGTCGCTATGGCGAGCTGGACGGCGAGATGTCCTACTATTACGCGACGGCATTTGCGAAGGCGAACCGGACTTTGACGGCGGAACAGCGCAAGGTTCTTGTTAAGCTACGTAACCTTGATGGATACACCAGCGCCCCGGCCTACATCTATTCCGACCCTGTCCGCGAAGAGTTAAAGCTGCCGGACACGGATCACTTCTTCTTTCCTCCGAAAGCAGCGGCTGGGAATGTCCGATGAGATCAGACCCCCTACAGGAAACAACGCCCCAGTCATTTTGTCCGGCTTGCAAGCAGGGTGGCGATGTGGCGAGCGGAGGGCAATGGAGTCTCATTGCGCTGGTGATTCTCCTCGCAAGTGTTGCGAGGGGTGTCCTCCTGTTCGCCACCCCTCTGATGCCGGGAACGAATGGAGTTTACTATCTCGTTCAGGCGCGCTCGCTGCTTTTGCATGGCTCATTGGGACTACCCGATTTGCCGCTGACGTTCTA
>CAIYQA010000469.1 GCA_903928175.1 uncultured Spartobacteria bacterium
AGGCCTGAAGGGCCGCACCATCCAACCGTGCAAAGCAATAGTGCGGGCCTACAGCCCTCTTTCCTTCTTCGCGGCAAGTCCTTGGGCGTTGCCCAAGGCTGGTATAGCTAGCGCCGTTGGCGCTCAGGCAAACCACTTTTAATCACACCCCCCGTGGGTGGGTGCAAACAGGCGACCTCTTTTCGAAATGTATCCCGGAACGCTTAATGCATCAGGCGCTCGTTTACTCTGGTCAAACTCTATTTAGAACAGGGTGAATATACCGCGATTTTGGCGGATCGGCCTCCCGTTGCGATGGGACGCTCGAAGCGGCGAAGAATCCGGTTTTCACGATACGGAATGGCTGTTTTTCCTGATTTGCCTTGTGGGAACCGCTGATTTGCCCCATTGGTACGTGATGTCATTTTTGGACTTCGGACTTTCCGAGGAAATTATTCACGGGGTGCAGTCGATGGGATACGTCGATCCCTCACCCATTCAGTTGCGCGCTTTTCCAGTGGTGCTGTCGGGACGCGACTTGATCGCTTCCGCACAAACCGGCACCGGCAAGACAGCGGCATTCGGCCTCCCCATTCTCACCAAGCTCGCCAAGCACAAAGCGGGCGGCAAACCCCGCTGCCTCGTGCTGGAGCCCACCCGCGAACTGGCCGCCCAAGTGGAAACGGCGTTTCGCGACTTCAGCCGCTTCTCGGATCTGACCGTGGGCCTCATGTATGGCGGCGTCGGCTATGGAAAACAACGCGAGGACCTCAAAGCGGGGGTCGATTCGCTGGTCGCCACGCCGGGACGTCTTTTGGATCACCTCGAACAAGGAAGCGTGGACCTCTCGGGGATCGAAATTCTCGTGCTCGACGAGGTGGATCGGATGCTCGACATGGGATTCCTGCCGCAAGTGCGCCGGATCGTGGAGCAATGCAACAAAAACCGCCAGACGCTGTTCTTTTCCGCCACCATCCCGCCCGAACTCCAGGGACTCACCCAATGGGTGGTGCGCGATCCCGCGATCATAGAGATCGGCCGCACCCATTCGCCTGCGGAGACGATCACCCATGCGCTCTATCCCGTCGCGCGCGACCAGAAATTCGATCTACTGCTGGCACTTCTCGAAAAGACCGACTACTCCAGCGTGCTTATTTTCTGCCGGACCAAAGTGGGCGCGGATCAGATCGCCGCAAAGCTCAAGTCCAACAAGCATTCCGTGGTCGCGCTCCATTCCAACCGCACCCAGAATGAACGCATGGACGCACTGGAAGGGTTCAAGTCGGGCAAATACGAAGTGATGGTGGCCACCGATATCGCCGCGCGTGGCATTGACGTAGCGGGCGTCTCGCACGTCATTAACTTCGATGTGCCGCAGCACCCGGAAGACTACGTGCACCGCATCGGGCGCACCGGACGGGCGCAAAATGTGGGCGATGCGTTCACGATTTTCACCGGGGAAGATCTCGAGCATGTCGTGAAAATCGAATATTTCATCGGCACGAAAATCGCCCGCCAGAAGCTGGAAGGTTTCAATTACCTCTATTGCGCCCTCTTTGCCTCGGAGGTTCCCGGGTCCGCGCCCAAGCCGGTCCGCCGCAAAACGCCCGCAAGCCGCAGACGATAATTTCCAAGAAGGTCTCGCGCAAAGAGCGCAAAGGACGCAAAGGAATCTTGTGTTCCATTCTGTCTTTGCGTCCGTCCTTTGCGCGAAATAAAAAACGGGGTTACTTCATCCTGCGCACGTATTCCGCCACTGCTTCCTGCCAGGGGCGCGGGACGATGCCGGTGGCGGTTGTCAGTCGCTGCGTATTGAGCACTGTATAAATCGGGCGCTCGGCTACGAAGGCTTTCAAATCACGCAAAGCCTGGAACGCCACGGTGCGGCCTTTGAGGGGGCGTCCGGATTGTGCCGCGCAATCGAGCGCGTATTGCCCATATTCCTGCCAGGTGCATGCGCCGGATTGCGTGAGGTGCATCAGCCCGCCCACCGGGTTTTCCCACAACAGCGGGCGCAACCAGTGGACGATATCCGCGGTGTAGGTCGGCGTGGACCATTTGTCGCCGATGGCTTGAAGCTGGTCGGTTTCCAGGGCGCGCTTGAGGATTTGATCCACAAAACTGGGCCGGTCGGGCCCGAACACCCACGAGACCCGTGCGGCAAGGTGATCGGCACAGACGTCGAGCAACTCGATTTCGCCCTGCCGCTTGGAAGCTCCATAAACGCTCAGGGGGCGCGCGGCGTCACTTTCCGTGTACGGTTCGCGCTTTGTCCCGTCGAAAACGTAGTCGGTGCTGATGTGGATGCAGCGGGCGCGTTTGCGCGCACAGATTTCCGCAATTTCGCGGACGGCCCGGGCGTTCACGGCGAAAGTTTCCTCTGGATGGGTTTCGCAGTAATCGACATTGGTCAGCGCGGCGCAGTTGATCAGCGCGTCAAATTCGAGCCCCCCCAAGGCGCAACGAATGGCCTCCGCAGATGCGAGGTCAAGCTGGCTGTGGTTGAAGCCGATGACGCGGGTTTCAGCGGCGTAGCCGCGAGCGAGGGCTGCACCGAGGCGCCCGCCGCTTCCAAGAATGACGAGGTTGGACATATTTTAGCAGTTGAGGAGCGGTTCCCACCAAGCCCGATGAGCGACATACCAGTCGATGGTTTCGCGGATGCCCTGTTCGGGACGATGGAGGGGTTTCCAGTTGAGGGTTCTTTGCGTTTTGCTGGAATCAATGGCATACCGGCGGTCGTGACCGAGGCGGTCTGTGACGTGACGGATGAGGCTCTCAGGTTTGCCAAGCTGGGCGAGGATCATTTTCACCACCTCGATGTTTTCCAATTCGCCGTCGGCGCCAATATTATATACTTCGCCCGGTTTGCCTTCCAGAAGAACGGAAAAAATAGCGCGGCAGTGATCCTCGACATGGATCCAGTCACGCACGTTCCTGCCGTCGCCATAAACGGGAAGCGGTTCGTTTTTGAGGGCTTTGATGATCATCAACGGAATCAGTTTTTCGGGAAACTGATACGGCCCGTAGTTATTGGAGCACCGGGTGACGAGCACTTCCAGGCCGTAGGTCTTGTGGTAGGCCAGCGCGAGGAGATCGGCCCCGGCCTTGCTCGAGGAATAGGGGGAACTCGGGTCGAGCGGCGTGGTCTCGGTGAATTTCCCTTCCGGGCCAAGCGAACCATAAACTTCGTCCGTGGAAATCTGGATGAACCGCTTCACGCCATATCGCCGGGCGCAGTCGAGCATGACAGAGGTGCCGATCACGTTGGTGTGAACGAAATTTTGCGGCGAATCAATGGAGCGATCCACATGGCTCTCGGCGGCAAAGTTGATGACCGCAAAGAACTGATGCTTGTGCATGAGCGCCTCGATCTGCTGCGCGTTGGCTATGTCGGCGTGGAGGAATTCGTAGCGTTCGCCGTATTGTTCGGCCAGCCCGGCCACATTGGTAATGG
The DNA here is from genome assembly GCA_903928175.1 of uncultured Spartobacteria bacterium. Lineage (GTDB taxonomy): Bacteria > Verrucomicrobiota > Verrucomicrobiia > Chthoniobacterales > Chthoniobacteraceae > UBA695. The sequence continues at coordinate 3,437 of CAIYQA010000469.1, forward strand.
ACCCGGCGTAGGTGAGCGCATCCACATTGGTCACAAATGCGGGACCGTAATGTTCGAGGATGTACCGAATGAAATTCGAGCCGATGAATCCGCAGCCTCCAGTGATAAGCAGTCGCATAGGTGCCGGGAGGATAGCAACCTGACCGTCAAGGGACTAGTGGAAAATTCCACGACAAACGGGTCGGGGCGTCATTCAGCAATCCCATCGACTCCCAGCGCGTGGAGTTGCTCCAGGAAACGGGCATGCCGGTTGTGGTCGTAGTGGAGGGCATGGAACCCGAGTTCGCGAGCGGTGGCGACATTGGCCTCGAGGTCGTCGATATAAACCGTCTCGCCGGGTTCCACCCCGAATTTGCGAACGGCGATCTCGAAAATGGACCGGCCCGGTTTCATGCAGCCCGCAAGATACGAATAGACCCGGCTGGAAAAATATTGGAACACCGGATAAGTGGCCTCGAAATAATCCGCGTGGATGTCGCTGGTGTTGGAGAGCAAATAAAGCGGGTAGCGCCCATGCAGCTTCGCGACGAGGCGGGTCATCGCGAGGTTCTCCACGAAAATATCCTCCCAGGCGGCAATGAAATCGGCTTCGTCTCCCTGATATTCCAACTCGGCGATGGTCTGCCGGAGAAATTCCGCGCGCCCGATCTCGCCGGACTCGTAGCTTTGGGTGATCTCCTTCGCCCGGGGCGTGAGTCCCTCGATCCGCGTTGTGCATTGGGAGGAAATGCGTTGAATGGCCCGGTTGAAGTCAAACGGAACGAGGACATTGCCGATATCGAAGATGAAAGAGCGAATCATGGCGAGTGGATGAGAGGGAAAGTTCGACAGATTTTCATTCCGAAACAATCTTTTTCCTCTCCCCCTTCGCGTCGGCATTGCCGAAAGCGGCCAAAGAGATTACATAAGCTGCCCGCCCAATTTCCGATGAAATCCAAAAAACTAGACGAAGCCCGCTTTCTCGCCGTCCTCCAACGCGTCCTGCCCCAAACCATTCAAGATCCTCACCTGGCCAATGCAATCTACGAGCAGGTGCTCAGAGAGGTGCGCCTTTTCAACAGCCTCGATTCGTTTGAGAAATTTTGTGAAAAGGGATCGCTGCCGGATGCCGAACCGGCCACAGTCGCCGAGTTTCAAAGTCAGCTCGCGGGGAATTTCGGGCCGGAGAATGTCGTCGTTACTCCGCAGAAGGATGGAACCGCCGTGGCCGTGGAAATCGCCTTGCCCGATCACATTGTAAACACGTTGGTCAAAGTGGTGGCTCCGGGTGCGGAGGAGGAGGACCCCGAATCTCCCTACATCCCCTTCCCCGTTTCGTTGCCCGAGGATCCCGAACTTGTTTGGCTGCTTGCGCGGCGCGAAAATCTCGGGCCCGACGAAGCCGTGCGCGCACTCGCCAATATCCAGGAGGAATTCTGGGCCACGAAAAAGGGGCAGGTCCTCCAACGCGAAGGGGTGGAACGCAGCTTTGCGGAATTTATCTCCAATATTCCGGCAACGGCCCTCGCCGAAAGCGGGATGAAGCGTTACCACAAAGATCCCGAGACACTCAAAGCCCTGCACCTCATCCCCACTGTCCAGGCAGGCGACCCGCTGGCATAGCGGCTCTCCCGCCAAAAAACGAAATGGGAGGAAGACTTGCGTCCTCCTCCCATTTCACATTAGTCACAAAGAATTATTTCTTCGCTTTCTTAGCAGGAGCTTTCTTTGCTACCACTTTCTTCGCGGCCGGTTTGGCAGCGGCTTTCTTCGCTACTACTTTCTTAGCAGGAGCTTTCTTCGCTACCGCTTTCTTGGCAGGAGCTTTCTTCGCGGCCGGTTTGGCAGCGGCTTTCTTTGCAGGTACTTTAGCCATTTGAGATTCCCCCCTTTCGAACCGCAGGAGCGGGTTGAAAAATTATTTCATGCATGGATCGTGAAGTGATCATCAGCAACTGGCCCTTGCGTAACCGATATTGCTCCAGCAAGTCAACAAATTTATTGCATCGCAGAAAGTATTTTCACGAGCGCTTTTGCGAGGTCGCCCTTGCTTGCGCGAGGCAATACTATACCGGATTGGTAGGGTAAGTAAATCGTCAGCTCGTTCTCATCGCTTTCAAATCCAAGGCCGGGGGCGCTCACATCATTTGCGATCACCACGTCACACTGCTTTTTTTTGAGTTTTTCGCGTGCGTTTTTCTCCAGATCTTCGGTCTCCGCAGCGAACCCCACGAGACGAAAATATTTTTCCGGAAGCGCTCCAAGCGATGCGAGAATATCTCGCGTGGGCACCCATTCGATTATTGGAGCGCCCAATTTTTTTTTGATTTTGTGCGGAGAAAACGCGGCGGGTTTGAAGTCTGCGACCGCCGCGCAGAGCACGGCGATGTCGATTCCAACGAGGTTCGCATGCACCGCGTCATACATTTCGTCGGCGGTCGTGACGCGGACCATTTGCGCGCGAGGAGGCGCGGGCAGCGCAACGGGCCCGCTGATGAGGACGACTTCGTGACCGGCATCCAGCGCGGCTTGCGCGATGGCGTAGCCCATCTTGCCTGACGAACGGTTGCTGATGTAGCGGACCGGATCAATCGGTTCGCGCGTCGGGCCTGCGGTGATGAGGAATTTCATGCCGGAAGCTGGGAGCGGTTGATTCTTACGCGAGCATCTCCTGCGCGCGCGCGATGATGTCGTCCACGGGCCAGAGCCGACCGATGCCTTCATAACCGCACGCGAGGAGCCCTGCTTCGGGGCCGATGAATTGCACTCCGCGCGCGCGGAGTTTCTCGACGTTCTCGCGCGTCGCCGGGTGCTCCCACATCTTCCCATTCATGGCTGGGGCGATGAGGATGGGGGCGCGCGTGGCGAGCGCGATCTCGGTGAGGTAATTGTTCGCGAAGCCGTGGGCAAGCGCGGCGATGGTATTCGCGCTGGCAGGTGCGATGAGCAGCAAGTCGGCCCGGTCCGCCAACGCGATGTGGCCGGGTTCCCATTCGCCGGTGAGGGCGAAGGGATCGGTGACGACGTTGTGCCGGGAGAGGGTCTGGAGCGTGAGCGGCGTGATGAACGCGCACGCGGCGGCCGTCATGGTGACGTGAACCGCGTGCCCGCTCTTGGTGAGTTTGCTGACAAGATCGGCGGCTTTGTAGGCCGCGATGGAACCGGTGACGCCGACAACGATGGTTTTCATGACAGGGGATCAAATAAAAGCCGGGAACTGCGGCTGCGTTCGGCGCGCATGATGGCGCGGAATCCCGCCAGGTCCTCCTCCGGCGTGCCGGTGATGAGGGCGTAACGGTATTGACGCCAGGCGCGCATCTCGGTTTCCGCATTGCGCAGGCGCAGGGCAATCTCATCCGGCGACTCGGTGCCGCGACGGGCAAGCCGGACCCGGAGCACGTCGATATGGGAGGGCATGAGAAAAATGTCTGCGAGCGCATCGCGGATCTCGGGATGGTCGGTCGCCCGGACCATCGCCGCGCCCTGGACGTCGATATCGATCAGGACGTCCGTTCCGATCCGCAAGGCGTCGAGCACGGCGCTTTTCAAAGTGCCGTAATAATTGCCGTGGACCTGCGCGTGTTCCAGGAATTCACCAGCGGCGATCTTCGCTTCGAAATTTTCGCGGCTGAGAAAGTGGTAATCCGAGCCATCAACCTCACCGGGTCGCGGGGAGCGCGTGGTGCAGGAAACGGAATAGGCGAAGTCCTGGTCTTTTTGCAACCCGGCCCGCAAGGTGGATTTACCCGCGCCCGAGGGTGCGGAGAGGAGAAAGAGAATGCCAAGTCGAGGAATGGGGATCATTCGATGTTCTGTATTTGTTCGCGGATTTTTTCCATCTCGGCCTTGCAGGTGACGACAAGTTGCGAGATTTCCACATCATTGGCCTTGGAACCGAGCGTGTTGAATTCGCGGGCGATTTCCTGCGTCATGAATTCCAGGGTGCGCCCCACCGGTTCGCTTTTGCGCAGGTGGTGGGCAAATTGGGTGAAATGGCTTTCAAGCCGCGTGAGTTCCTCGGAAATATCGGATTTATCGGCGAAAAAGATCAGTTCCTTGATGATCCGTTCATCGTCAATGGGGAGTTCCAGTCCGACTTTTGCGATCCGCTCCTGGAGCGATTGCCGGAATTTTTTGAGCACCTCAGGGTGGAGCTTGCGGATTTTGCGGAGAGTTTCCCGCACGGTCTTGAGCCGGTGGATCAAATCCTTGGCAAGGTGTTTGCCCTCGACCTCGCGCATCGCGATAAGGTTGCGCAGGGCTTCCTTGAGCGCTCCCTCGACATGCGGCCAGGCTTCTTCAAGCAGGACCTGTTCTTCCGGCACGCGCACCACGCCGGGAGCGCGCAGCACGGTCTCGATGCTCACCTCCCCGGCCGCGCCGAGTTCCGCCTGGAGTTCGCGCATGGCGGCAAAATAGGTCCGCGCGAGGTCGGTATCGAGGGCGACCTTTTGCGTGGAAGAGCAGGCGTGACAGGCAACGACCACGTTCAAGCGGCCGCGGGAGACCTCGGAGTTGATCAAATCGCGCACGCGCGGTTCCAACTCCGCGAGGTCGCGAGGGAGGGTGACGGCCACGTCGCTTTGCTTTCGATTCACCGAATTGAGTTCAACGCTAAATTGGGTGCCGTTGGTGCCGCTCTGGCCCCGTCCATACCCGGTCATGCTTCTCATCGTAAGCAGAGTCGGTAATCTTGGGGAAAATTACAATGAGAAATGATGCGGAGCTTCTGCTTGAAATTTTATCCATGGAAATCAGGAAAAACCAAATCAGGAACTCAGGAAATCAGGAAAGAAAGCAAGGTCGCCAACCTGCTTGTCATCCCGAACGCAGTGAGGGACCTCGCAAGCCATTCCCGACCATCGTAGGAAAAAGCAAATCAGGAACCCAGGAAACCAGGAAAAAGAAAGCAAGGTCGCCAACCTGCTTGTCATCCCGAACGCAGTGAGGGACCTCGCAAGCCATTCCCGACCATCGTAGG
>CAIYQA010000470.1 GCA_903928175.1 uncultured Spartobacteria bacterium
GAGGTCGCCGCTCGGACGATCCGATTCAGGGCGTTGCGTTGGATGCTGTCGAGTTCGAGGGCAATGATGGGGCGAGGCATGCCCGTCATCTTACACCAATGGTAAGTAGCGACCATCTATTTCGTGTACACTACACTAGCGTGAAAGTCCCTGCCGCCACCAAGACGGCGACTGCCGATGTGGCGGACGACACGTTCTGGTCGCCCTACAACTAAGCACCGATCCGAACCAACCTATCCACCAGCCGCCTGGCAACGGGCGGCTGGTTTTTTTATTTCATTTTGCGCCTTTTGCGCTTTTTTGAGGCTGGCTCTTTCCCACCTTGAATGCGCTGGGGCAGAGGGCCTGGACTTCGCACCCGGCGCAGTCGGGATTGCGCGCGGTGCAGCGACGACGCCCGTGCCAGATGAGCCAATGGCTAAAGTTGGTCCACTCGTCGCGCGGCACAAGCGTCATGAGGGCGGCTTCGATTTTCTCGGGCGCGGTTTCTTTCGTCAGACCGAGGCGACCGGCGAGCCGGGCGACGTGGGTATCCACCACGACGCCTTCATTCAACCCAAACGCATTGCCGAGAACGACGTTGGCGGTTTTGCGGCCCACGCCGGGAAGCGCTGTGAGGGCGGCCATGTCGGCTGGAACCTGCCCCCCATGCCGGGCAATAAGCGCTGCGGCCAGCGCCCGGATGGCTTTGGCTTTGTTGCGAAAAAATCCGGTGGAACGGATCGCCTCCTCCAGTTCCTCCTGGCCGACCTGGGCGAAATCGGCTGCCGTCCGATATTTTTTAAAAAGGGTTTCGGTGACCAAGTTGACGCGTTTGTCGGTGCACTGGGCGGAGAGGACTGTGGCGACAAGGAGTTGCAGCGGATTGGCAAAGACCAGCTCGCAATGCGCGTTGGGGTAAACCTGGCGGAATGCTTCGATGAGCGCGGCGGTGCGATCTTTGAGGTTCATGCCGAAAAGATGCACCACAGGGGGCGCGAAGGACATGAAGAAATGCAGGCGGATCGGTTCGGATTTGTGAGATCGCGCACTTCCCTCGGTCGCAATTCCAGCTTTGGGTTTCCAGTTGTTTTTTTATCAGGTCGGGCCTAGGTTCTGGCACTTTGCAATGAAACCCCCTGCTCGCTTTGCAATTCCCGTCGTGGCCGCCCTTGCGGTCGTGGCGCTCGCGGCTTTTTGGCTGTGGCGTCCCGAGGCGGGTTTGCGTTTGCGCGAACCAGGCTCGGATGCCGCTCCGGGGCTCCAAGGAGCGGCGGCGAAAAACCCGGTGCTCGCAGGCAAATCGATTCCGGGCGAGGGGCAACCGGCCTCTCTGCCGGGGGCCTGGCCTTGGTTCCGGGGATTGAACCGCAACGCCGCAAGCCCCGAAACAACGCCGCTCGCTCGCTCCTGGCCCGAAGCGGGACCGCGCGCCCTCTGGAGCGTGGAGGCGGGCGAAGGGTATGCCGGAGTGGCGGTGCTCGCAGGCCGGGTTTACGTGATGGATTACTCCCGCGAAAGCCATGAAAGCGTTTTGCGCTGCCTGTCGCTGGCCGACGGGAAAGAGATTTGGCGCTACGCCTATCCGCTTTCGATCAAACGCAACCATGGGATCACGCGCACGGTTCCGGCGGTGACGGAAAAAGTCGCGGTGGCGATCGACCCGAAGTGCAACGTGGTGTGCGTGGATGCCGCAACCGGCGCGCTGCGCTGGGGGTTGAATCTCGTGGATGCTTTTGGAGCCGTGGTGCCGCCTTGGTACGCAGGGCAGTGTCCGCTGCTGGATGGCAACACCGTGGTGCTCGCCCCCGCCGGCCCTGAAGCCTTGCTCCTTGCGGTGGACCTCGAGACCGGCAAAACGCTTTGGAAAACGCCCAACCCGCGCAGATGGAAGATGACTCACTCATCGGTGATGCCCATGGAGTTCGCCGGCCGCAGGATGTATCTCTATTGCGGAAGCGGCGGAGTCGTCGGCGTCTCCGCACAGGACGGCTCGATTCTTTGGGATACGACCGATTGGAAAATCAGCATCGCCACGGTGGCCTCGCCGATGCCTCTCGCCGATGGGCGGATCTTTTTCTCGGGTGGCTACAATGCGGGCAGCCTCATGCTCCAACTCTCGGACAACGCCGGTAAGCTGAGCGCCAAAACGGTTTTTAAAGTGGGCCAGAATGTGTTCGGGGCGACCCAGCAGACGCCCATTTTACACAACGACCGCGTGTTTGGCATCCGGCCCGACGGACAACTCGCGTGCATCGACTTGAACGGCAAACCGGTTTGGGCGAGCGGCTCAAAAATGCAATTCGGGCTGGGGCCGCTCTTGATGGCGGGCGGGCTTCTCTACGCAATGAATGACGAGGGGAAACTTTGTTTGTTTGAGGCCTCGCCGGACAAATGCACGCCCCTGGCCCAGGCGGAGGTTTTCAAAGACGGCCATGAGGCGTGGGGGCCGATGGCTCTGGCTGGCGGACGTCTTATTGTGCGTGATTTCACCCGAATCCTCTGCCTTGATGTGGCAGCCAAAGAACAATGAAAATTCCCCTTCCTCAAGATCCCCTCGGGCGGCGCGAATTTTTGCGCGGCGGGGTGCGCTACGGTTTGCTGGTGGGCCTCGCGGCAATGGCGGCCCGGGCGGTTTCGGGCAAGCGGCTGGTAAATCAGGATTGCACGAGCCAGGGGATCTGTCGTGGCTGCCCCGATTATACCGATTGCGAACTGCCGCAAGCGCTCTCAGCCAGGCAGGCCCCTCCGATTTCCGATACGGGCGCTTACGAGGAGGTCTGCCGGATCGCTGGCGGAAAAATGCCGTCGCGTTCTTTGGCGATCGGGCCCGAGGACCGGCTCTACCTCGCCACGGGCAATGCCGTGCTGGTGCTGAACCAGGCAGGGGTGCGCGAACAGGAATGGACGCTGGATGCGCCGGTGTGCTGCGTGACGGTCGCCCCGGATGGAACCGTTTTCGCCGGGCTGCGCAACCGGATTCTCCATTTGGATTCCAACGGCAACCGGCTCGCCGATTGGCAGGTGCCCGGAAACCGGACCTGGCTCACCGGGCTTGCTGCGGACGCGAACGATCTCTTTGCCGCCGATGCTGGAAACCGCGTGATTCTTCGCTTGGACCGCGCGGGCCAATGCATCGGGCGCATCGGCGAGAAGAATGCGGAGCGCGACGTTCCCGGGTTCATCGTCCCGAGCCCCTACTTCAGCGTGATGATCCATCCCGACGGCCTCCTGCGCGTGAACAATCCGGGGCGGCACCGCGTGGAGGCTTACACGCTGGACGGCGATTTTGAAGGGGCTTGGGGCAAGGCCTCGGGCGCGGTGGACGGCTTTTGCGGCTGCTGCAATCCGATCCGGGTTGTCCCCCTTCCTGACGGGCGCATGATCACCTGCGAAAAAGGGTTGCCCCGCGTGAAAATTTACAGCGCCACGGGCGAGTTCGAATCGGTGGTGGCGGGCACCAACGCGTTCCCGGAAAACGCCAGGGTCGGCGCTGGCGAACGCGATGCCGACGCGGCGCTGGCAGGGCTGACCGCCGCTGTGGATTCGCGCGGGCGGATCGCGATTTTGGATCACGTCACCGGCGCAGTGCGCATTCTTCAACCCAAAGCCGGAGGAAAAGCGTAGGCCATGCATTCAGAAATCGCCGCAAAGAGGCGCAAAATGCGCAGAATGAAGTCTGCCACTGCTCTTCCTTTTTGCGCATTTTGCGCCTCTTTGCGGCCAATCCCACGTTCCAGATGAGCACGAATCCCAAAGAGCCGGTGAACCGGCGCAATTTTCTCGGGGCCGCCGCGCGCGTGGCAGCGATGACCGGCGTGGGCGCGCTGCTCGGCAAACTTGCCGGGGCAACTGCCGCGAAGGGGACTGTCTGGCAGATCGACCCCGCCAAGTGCGTGCGTTGCGGCAAATGCGCGACCGCCTGCGTGCTGGAGCAGTCGGCGGTGAAATGTGTCCACGCCTACGCCGTCTGCGGGTATTGCGAGCTTTGCACCGGCTACTTTGGCCCCGAGCCCAACGAGTTGACCACGGCGGCGGAAAATCAGCTTTGCCCGACGGCAGCGATTCAGCGCACTTACATCGAGGACCCCTATTATCAATACCACATCGACGAGAAGCTCTGCATCGGCTGCGCGAAATGCGTGGACGGCTGCAATCGGTACGGTAATGGCTCGCTCTTTTTGCAAGTGCGCCATGACCGCTGCGTGAACTGCAATGAGTGCGCCATCGCGCGCGTCTGCGCCGGCGATGCCTTTGTGCGCGTTCCGGTGGACCAGCCGTATCTCCTCAAGACGAAGCCGACGACCTCGTAGCTGCACCCGATGTTTCGCCGCCTCCTCCATCTCTTGTTCGGGTTGCTGCTCTTGAGCGCTACAGCGCTGGCCGAGCAACGATTTCCGCCGCCGGATTTCGAGAGCGGCTACCAACTTCCGACGCCCACCACCCCAGCGCCACGAGCGGGGCTGATGCAATACGCCGATGTCGTAGTATTACTGAGTGCCCTGGCGCTGGCGCTCTGGCTTGTTTACCGGACCCGCTCGCGCCGGGGGATTACTGCGCTGTCGCTTTTCTCGCTGGCTTATTTTGGGTTCTACCGCAAGGGGTGCGTGTGCGCCATCGGCTCGGTGCAAAATGTGGCGCTGGCTCTGTGCGATTCCCATTACGCCCTGCCCGTCACCGTCTTAATTTTCTTTCTCGCGCCGCTGACGGTTGCGTTGTTTGCCGGGCGCGCGTTTTGCGCCGCGGTCTGCCCGCAGGGGGCCATTCAGGATTTGGTGCTCATCAAACCGCTCAAGGTCCCGGCCTGGCTTGAAACCCCGCTCGGGCTCATCCCGTATCTATTTTTGGGAGCAGGCGTGTGCTTCGCCGCCACCGGAAGCGGATTCCTTATTTGCCGGTACGATCCGCTGGTGCCGTTTTTCCGGTTCAATGGAAGCGAATTGATGATTGGGCTCGGCGTGGCGTTTCTGCTGGCGGGCTTGTTTGTGGGCCGCCCGTATTGCCGCTTTCTCTGCCCTTATGGCGCGCTGTTGCGCCTGGCCACCCTGGCAGCAAAATGGCGGGTGCGCGTGACTCCAGACACCTGCACGCAATGCGCTCTCTGCCAGCATTCATGCCCGTTCGGCGCGATGCGCGAACCGACCGGCATGCAAAAAAGGGAACCGCTCAAAACTTCCCGGCTTCGTCTGGCCACCTTCCTGCTGCTCCTGCCGGTGCTGGTGGGATTGGGCGCCTGGGGCGGCTCGCAACTCGCCACACCCGCCTCCAAGTTTAACCGGACGGTGAAGCTGGCCGGGCGTTATGTGCGTTCGCTCACGACGCCGGACCGTTTTCCGATGGAGTTGCAACGAGTGGAAGCCAACCCCGGACCGGTGCTCGCCAAGGCAGAGGAAATTCGCCAGCAGTTCCTTCTCGGCGCAACGCTTTTTGGCGGCTGGGTGGGACTCGTCTTCGGCGTCAAATTCATTTCGCTCTGCCTGCGCCGCAACCGCACCGATTTTGAACCCGACCCCGGCACGTGCTTCGCCTGCGCGCGCTGTTTTGAAACCTGCCCCAGCGAGCGGATTCGCCGTGGCTGGATTCCGGCGGAACTGGAAACCGCGAGGAGCAAGGAATGAATCTGGCCCTTATCAACTCAGGAGAAGCGGGGGCGCGGCGAACCGCCAAAACTTGGTTGATTACCGCCTGGATCGCGGGGCTGTTCTGCCTGGCGATTTGCGCGACGATTTTATACCAACACGCCACCGCGACGACGAACGATCCGTGGAAATCGCCGCAGTTGCTCAAGCTCAAAACTGCGCTTGCCGCCGCGCCCAAAGACGCGCAGATCAAAGCGCAAATCCGGGATCTCGATTTGAAATACCGCCAGCGGTTTTTCCGCCGTCTCGCGCTGGATCGCACCGGGGGCTGGCTGTTGCTGGGAGGGATGGCTGTGTTCCTGGCGGCTCTGTGGCGCGCCAAGAATTCCGACCAGGTGCTGTCCATTCCTCAGCCTAATCTCCAAGCCGCCAGAGAAGCTCTTCGCGTCGAGGCGCGTTCCCGGTTGGCGGTGGCGGGATTTGCCGTTGTTTGCGTGGGAGCCGCCGCTGCCTTCATAAAAGCAGGCGATTCCAAAATGCCGTTGCCACAAAATCCCGCGGCTCCCCCGGTTCCCGCAGCGGCGGACGCTCTTCCGCCTTTGGCGGAATTCCAAGCCAACTGGCCCCGGTTTCGCGGACCCGATGGCAGCGGCTTCAGCCCCAAAGCCAACCCTCCGCTCGCGTGGGATGAGGGCGCGAAAACAAATCTCCTATGGAAATCCGCGATCCCTCTTCCGGGCTTTAATTCGCCGATTGTCTGGGGCGGGCGCGTGTTCCTTTCCGGCGGGGATGCGCAGAAGCGCGAGGTCTATTGCTTCAATGCCGCCGACGGCCAACTCGCATGGCGGCGCGCGATTGAAAACGTGCCAGGCAGCCCCGCGAAAGCGCCGGAAGTTTTGGAGCAAACCGGGGTTGCCGCGCCGACGATGGCCACCGACGGGCGGCGGGTGTATGCGCTCTTCGCCAATGGCGATCTGGCGGCGCTCGGCCTCGACGGCGCGCCGGCCTGGTCCAAGAATCTCGGCACTCCCAAGAATCAATACGGCCATGCCACTTCGCTCGCGATCTGGCAGGGCAAGCTCATCGTGCAACTCGACCAAGGCGATTCCGAGCCCGCCAATTCCCGGCTGATGGCGTTTGACGGTGCGACAGGAAAAGTCGTTTGGGAAAAGCCGCGCAAAGTTCCCGGCTCCTGGGCCTCCCCCATCGTCGTGGAAGCGGCGGGCAAGGCGCAGATCATCACAGCAGCGCTGCCGTCCCTGATCGCCTACGATGCAGTCAGCGGGGCGGAACTTTGGAAAGCCGACGTGCTGGAGGGCGAGGTGGCTCCCTCGCCGATTCTCGCGGGCGGGCTTGTTTGCATCGCCAGTCCGTCCAGTAAATTGATCGCGCTCCGGCCTGATGGTTCCGGGGATGTCACCAAAACGCATGTCGCCTGGTCCAATGAGGAGAACATACCCGATGTTACCAGCCCGACCAGCAATGGCGAACTCGTCTTTTACGTCACGAGCAGCGGCATGCTGACGTGCCTCGATGCGAAGGACGGCACGAAACTTTGGGAGCACGATTTTGGAACAGAAATCCAAGCCTCTCCGGGAATCTCGGGAAATCGTGTTTATATTGTTGCCACTGACGGCCATGCCTGGGTGGTCGAAGCGGGGCGGGAATTCAAGGAGCTCGGCGCCGGGAAACTGGAGGACCATTTTTTTGCGAGCCCCGCGTTTGTGGGAGACCGCCTCTATCTCCGCGGCAACGCAGCCCTTTATTGTATCGGAGTGAAATGAGCGATCTTGCTTTCATTGACGAAACTGTGACACGCATCGGGAGCGGTCCCGAGGCGCTCATCCCGATTCTCCAGGCGGTGCAGGATCATTATGGATACCTGCCGCAGGAGGCGTTGCGCCGCGTTTGCGAACAAACGGAAATCACGCCCGCAGCGCTCGAAGGGGTTTCCACTTTTTACGATATGTTCCGGCACAAGCCGGTCGGAGAATCGGTCGTGCGCGTCTGTCGGGGCACCGCCTGCCATGTGTCGGGGGCGCCGCGCGTGGAAGATGCGCTGCGGCGGCATCTGCATATTCCGGAAGGGGACGACACGGATCGCGAACGTAAATTCACCGTTGAACCCGTTGCCTGCCTCGGCTGCTGCACGCTCGCTCCGGTGGTCAAAATCAACGAGACGACACTTGGCCACGCCAGCGCGGAAAATGTTCCTGAGATGATCGAGTCATATCAGGAGATCCGGCGTTCGGCTTCCGCCGCGCCCTCGACCGAGCTTGCATCCGACGATGATGGACAGGAAAAGCCGACCATCCATGTCGGCCTTGGCTCTTGCTGCATCGCCAAAGGCAGCGACCAGCTTTTCCACGTATTACGCGAGGCGGTCCAAAAGGCGTCCATCGCAGTCGAGGTGAAGCGCGTCGGCTGTGTCGGGATCTGCCATCGCACGCCGATGATCGAAGTGGTCATCCCCGGCAAGGCCAGCACTTATTACGCTGACTTGAGCGCGGCGGAAGCTCCCGCGCTGGTCCGCCGCCATTTTCCCGCGCCGGGAATCTTTCATCGCGCTTCCCGCCTTTGGACGCGCGCCCTCGACTCGCTGCTGATGGAGCCAGAACCCAGCGTGGAGCGTAACGCCATGAGCCCGCGCGACACCGAAGTCCACGCGTTTCTCGGCCGTCAGGTGCACATCGCCACCGAGCATTTTGGCACGGTCGATCCTCTCGATTTGGAGGAATACCTCGCCCGCGGTGGATTCTCTGCACTGCGCCGCGTGCTCAACGAACTTCAGCCTGAACAGGTCATCGATAGCATTGAAAAATCCGGGCTGCGTGGCCGCGGCGGCGCAGGTTTCCCGAGCGCGACCAAGTGGCGCATCGTCCATCAACAACCCGGGGACGAGAAGTTCGTTGTATGTAACGGCGACGAAGGCGACCCCGGTGCGTTCATGGACCGGATGATCCTCGAATCATTCCCGTTTCGTGTGATTGAAGGGATGGCCATCGCGGCTGTCGCTACTGGAGCGCACGAATGCATATTCTATATTCGCCATGAATACCCGCTCGCCGTGAAGCGCATCCGCGCGGCCCTCGCCCTGCTCGAAGCGCGCGGCTGGATCGGCGAGAAGCTGCTCGGGCTCGATTACAAACTGGCTTTTTCCATCATGGAAGGCGCTGGAGCCTTTGTTTGCGGTGAAGAGACCGCGCTCATCGCTTCCATCGAAGGTCGGCGCGGCATGCCGAAGCTGCGCCCGCCCTTTCCCGCCGTCGCAGGATTGTGGGGCCGTCCGACGCTCATCAACAATGTCGAAACGCTTGCCCTCGTGCCTTGGATCATCCGCAATGGCGCGGAGAAATTCGCCGCGATCGGCACCGCCAAGAGCAAAGGGACCAAGGTGTTCGCCCTCGCCGGGCACATCCGGCGGGGGGGATTGATCGAGGTGCCGATGGGAACGACCTTGCGCGAGATCGTCGAGGAGATCGGCGGCGGCGTTCCCGAAGGTCGCAAATTCAAGGCGGTGCAAATCGGCGGCCCCTCGGGCGGCTGCGTCCCGGCGCGCCTGGCCGATACGAGCGTCGATTACGAATCGCTCGGCGGCGTGGGAGCGATCATGGGCTCGGGCGGGCTGGTAGTACTGGATAACTCCACATGCATGGTGGACATGGCCCGCTATTTTCTCCAATTCACACAGGAGCAATCGTGCGGAAAATGCACCTTCTGCCGCGTGGGCACCCGGCGGATGCTCGACATCCTCGAGCGCCTCTGCGCGGGCAAGGCGGAGAAGAAACATCTCGATGAACTGGAGCGGCTCGCAATCCAAGTCGGCGCGGGGAGCCTGTGCGGTCTCGGCAAGACCGCGCCGAACCCGGTGCTCACGACCCTGCGCTACTACCGCGACGAATACGAGGCGCACCTGCACGGCCACTGCCCCGCGGGTAAATGCAGCGCGCTTATTGAGTATCGCGTGACGGCGGACTGCACCGGCTGCACGATCTGCGCACAGCGTTGCCCTGTCGATGCCATCCCGCTCACTCCTTACCGTAAACATCACATCAACCTGGACCTCTGCACGCGCTGCGACACGTGCCGCCAGGTTTGCCCAGCCAATGCCATCGAGGTGCTATGAACAATTTTGAGATCACCATCGATGGGCAACCTGTCACGCTCCAGCCGGGCCAAACCATCTTGGATGCCGCCCGTCAGATCGGCATTGATATTCCCACGTTGTGCCACTTGAAGGAATGCGGGCCGCTGACGACCTGCCTGGTTTGCCTGGTCAAAATCAATGGCAAGCTCGTCCCATCCTGCGCGACGCAAGCTGCGCCTGGCATGGTCGTTGAAAGCGAGAGCGAAGAAGTCCACGAAGCCCGCCGCACCGCCCTGGAACTGCTCTTCAGCGATCACGTTGGCGATTGCCTCTCGCCGTGCCAGCGCCTCTGCCCGCTGCAACTCAACATCCCGGCGATGCTCCGGCAAATCGAATCCGGCGCAATGGCTGAAGCCGTCGCCACCGTCCGCCAGGCTCTGCCGCTGCCCGCTGTTCTGGGACGGCTCTGCAACCATCCCTGCGAGCAAGGCTGTCGGCGCGGCGCCGCTGATGATTCCGCTGACATTCGCGGGCTGGAGCGGTTCATTGCCGATCACGATCTTCGGCTGACCGCTCCATATCTTGCGCCGTGCCGCGCAGCCACCGGCAAATCTGTGGCGATTGTGGGAACCGGTCCTGCGGGACTTGCAGCAGCCTATGATCTCGCGCGCCAGGGGCACAGCGTCACCATTTTCGACCGGCACGACCGCGCGGGCGGTTCCTTGCGCGCCGTGGCGGAAAGCGAGCTGCCGGGTGAAGTGCTTGAGGCCGAAATCACGCAACTGCAACGGCTCGGGGTGGAAATTCTGCTTAATGTGGAACTCGGAACCCGCATAACACTGGACACCCTGAAATCGGATTACGACTCAGTACTACTTGCGGTAGGGGATAACGGAAAAGCCGAGACGGAAAAACTCGCCGTCACCCTCACGGTCGCGGGGATCAAGACCGACGCCATCACTGCGCAGACGAGCCTGCCCGGCGTGTTCGCCGCCGGGGCGGCAGTAAAGCCGGTGAAGCAGCTTGTGCGCGCGATGACCGAGGGCCGGGGCGCAGCGGAATGCGTCCACCGTTTTCTCATGAGCGAGCCGGTGCGCCGCTCTGGCAAACCGTTCTCCAGCGTCATGGGGAAACTGGATGCTGCCGAGGTCCAACTTTTTTTGCAGACTTCAAGCGATAAACCGCGCCATGTCCCATGCGATGCCTGTGCCGGTTTCAATAATGGCGAAGCCTCCAGCGAGGCCGCGCGCTGCCTGCATTGCGACTGCCGTTCGGCGGGGAATTGCGCGTTCCAGCATTACGCGCAAGTTTATGATGCGGACCCGACTCGGTTCCGCTCTGCGCGAGCGCCATTCGAACAACAGCTCCAACCGGGCGGCGTGATCTTCGAGCCGGGCAAATGCATCCTGTGCGGCATCTGCGTGAAGCTCACGGAGATGGCAGGCGAACCGTTGGGGCTCACGTTCATCGGGCGCGGCTTTGACGTGCGTATCGCCGCGCCGTTCGATCACACCATCGAAGAGGGCCTGCAAAAGATCGCCGCCCAATGCGTGAAGCATTGCCCCACCGGCGCGCTCTCGATGAAGTAGAAGGTCTCGCGCAAAGAGCGCAAAGGACGCAAAGAAGATTGGCTCTGCGTTTCTCTTATTCCCAAGTTCAACTCGGTAATGAGGAAAATCCTATTGTGGTTTTTTGCGGGCAGAACCGGTTTTTGAATCCTTCAAATTCTGCGTCGTTAATTACCTGCTCCCGCAACAAAGTCATTACCAGTTCGTGGACATCCTGCGGCGTTTTGGTGGCTTGCACTTGTGGCAGGTATTTTTCTCGAAAAAAGGCGTTTCGGGCTTGGTAAACCTGATCCAAAAATCCGGAAAGCCGCTCATTTTCCTGCGCGTCGGGAAGGAAAAACCAGAAGAATGGTTTAGTGTTGGAATTAAAAGCGGTGCTGATGTAGCGCAAACCTGGGCGCTTCCTTGAAAAGAAAAATAGCCAAGCCCACATCGCAGCTAACAAGAGCATACCTGAAACCGGGGCTTTAGCATCGTCGTTTATAGGCAATAGGGCAACGACTACAGTGATGATCGGAATTGCCAAAAATAAAACAACAACCGACCCAAACAGTGTGTGAACGATCAGGCTTTTTTTCGGTTTTGGAATGCTCTGAAGGGTGGGTTGTATACTGATATTTTCAAACGGGATATGAAATTCGCGCCGCCCAGTAGAGTCTTGCTGGCAGCCGTTGATCCCTTCCTCTGCGATTTGCCACGAAAGTTCGTAGCCTTTGCGTTTTTGTTGAAAATCCATAGGAGTTAATCCAGCGAAAGCTCTGCTGTTAAGGATTGATATTCCTCTTCTGTGATGGCCTCTTCCTTTTTCAGCCAGTCGAGCTTCTTTTTTTCCTCCTGATCAGTTCGGGCAGCAAAGGGAAGATAAAGTTTGCGAAGAATGACGGCTCGGCGGGAGCGCACTTCCGTCAGGAAAGCGTCGCTCTTTGCCGCCTCCTTGCCATCGGTGCACAGGATGATCACTTTCTCGCCTGCCGGAATGCTCAAAATGGAAAGCGGGGGCCTGCCGGTCAATCCTTTCCAAGAGAGAAATCTTTTTGGATCGGAAATCTTGCTCTGGTTGCGGAAATCGATGAGTTCATAGGGAACAAGCACACCATCGCACGATTCTTTCGAGATGCGCTGATGCCAAATCCCTTCAGGCAGCAGCCAACTCTTGCGAACGGCCTTTCCAAAATCTTGAATCAACTGGGGGTTCTCGGAAAGAGTGGCTTTTGTTAACAAAAATGCTGCGCCCATATGTGCTTCGGTTGGCATCGATTGAAACGGAGGGAGAAACGGTTGGCAAGTGCGCAAAGGACGCAAAGCGGATACACCAAATCCAGTTTGCGATGAACTTCCTGCATTGGTCTGCCACCCCTCCGGGGTGAAACGGTTGCATGCCCATTCCGGGGGTGTCGCTTCGCTCAACCCCCGGCTATGGTCTTTAAACCCTTCGGGTTAATCTGCGTCAATCTGAGAAATCTGCGGATAACTCTTCTCCCCTGCTACTTCGCCAAAATTTCCCGCAGCACGAATGGCAAAATGCCGCCGTGGCGGTAGTAGTCGATCTCGATGGGCGTGTCGATGCGCACTTTCACCGGCACGCTCTGGCTGCTGCCGTCGGCGCGGTGAATTACCAGTTCCACACTCTGGCGCGGCTGGAGCGCTTCGCTGATCCCCACGATATCGAACGTCTCCGAGCCCACGAGGCCGAGCGTCTGCGCGTTGGTCCCCTCCTCGAATTGCAGCGGGAGCACGCCCATGCCGACGAGGTTGGAACGGTGGATGCGCTCATAGCTGGCGGCGATGACGGCTTTCACGCCGAGCAAGCGCGTGCCTTTGGCGGCCCAGTCGCGGCTGGAGCCGGTGCCGTATTCCTGCCCGGCGATGATGAGCAGAGGGGTGCCCTGTGCCTGGTATTTGACCGAGGCGTCGTAGATGGCGAGCTGTTCGCCTTCCGGGTAATACTTGGTAACCCCGCCTTCCACGCCCGGCACCATGAGGTTCTTGATGCGGACGTTGGCGAAGGTTCCGCGCGTCATCACCCGGTCGTTGCCGCGGCGGCTGCCGTAGGAATTAAAATCGGTGGGATCGACCCCGCGCAGAACGAGGTAACGGCCTGCGGGCGAGCTGGCTTTGATGGCCCCGGCGGGCGAAATGTGGTCGGTGGTGACGGAGTCGCCAAAGATGCCGAGCGGCCGCGCGCCCTTGATTTCGCCAATCGCGCCCGCGTCCATGCCGAACCCGTTGAAGAACGGCGGTTCGTGGATGTAGTCGCTGTTCTCATCCCATTCGTAAACGTCGCCCACGGTGGAGGGAATCTCGTTCCACTTTGGGTTCTGGTCGGCGAAGCCGCTGTAGAGCTTGCGGAAGACCTCGGGCGAGAGGGCGCTCTCCATGGCATCACGGATATCCTGGAGACTCGGCCAGAGTTCGCGCAGGAACACCGGATTCCCGTCCCGGTCCGTGCCGAGCGGCTGGGTTGTAATGTCGATGTTCACCCGGCCCGCGAGCGCGAACGCCACGACCAGCGGCGGCGACATGAGGAAGTTCGCCTTGATGTTTTGATGCACGCGCGCCTCGAAATTGCGATTGCCGGAAAGCACGGATGCGGTGATGAGATCGTTCTTCAGGATCGCTTCTTCAATATGCGGATGCAGCGGACCACTGTTGCCGATGCAGGTGGTGCAGCCGTAGCCGACGATCTGGAAGCCGAGCTGGTCGAGATAGGTTTGCAGGCCGGTTTTGGCGAGGTAATCGGTGACGACGCGGGAGCCGGGGGCCAGGGAGGTTTTTACCGAGGGATCGATCTGCATCCCGCGCTCGACGGCTTTCTTGGCGAGCAGCCCCGCCCCGATCATGACGCTCGGGTTGCTTGTGTTGGTGCAGCTCGTGATGGCGGCGATCACGACGCTGCCGTTGCCCACTTCGCTTTGGCCGGGAGGGAACGGGGTGACCGAAAAATCGTCCACCGGGGTGGCAGTGGGCCGGTTGCTGACCATTTCCAGCTTGTTGCGCGGCTCCCCTTCCTGCAGGTGGTTTTGTTTTTCGTCGGTCGAAAGCTGGCGTGCGGATTCCAGCGGAGCGCCGTTCAACTGCACGGGCACGCGGAAGGAGAGATCGTGGACCGGCTTGCCATACCCGCCCTCGGCCAATGGCCTGCCGAACACATTCGTGAACGTCTCTCCCAACTCCGGCAAGTTGATGCGGTCCTGCGGGCGCTTCGGCCCGGCCACGCTTGGCTGCACGGTGGCGAGGTCGAGTTCGAGATCGATCGAGTAATCAATCTCGCCTTTGCGCGGCATTCCAAACATCTGCTGCGCCTTGAAATAATTTTCAAACGTCGCGCATTGTTCTTCCGTGCGGCCCGTGGCGCGCAGGTAAGCGACCGATTCGGCGTCCACAGGGAAATACCCCATGGTCGCGCCATATTCGGGGGCCATGTTGGCGATCGTGGCGCGGTCGGTCAACGGAAGCGAGGCCGCCCCTTCGCCGTAGAACTCCACAAATTTACCCACGACTTTGCGCGCGCGCAGCATTTGCGTGATGTGCAAGGCGACATCGGTCGCCGTAACCCCTTCGCGAATGCGCCCCGTGAGATGCACGCCCACGACTTCCGGCGTGAGGAAATAAACCGGCTGGCCGAGCATCCCGGCTTCCGCTTCAATCCCGCCGACCCCCCAGCCCACAATGCCGAGACCGTTGATCATGGTGGTGTGCGAATCGGTGCCAACAAGCGTGTCCGGGTAATAAACGTCGCCCTGGTGCAGCACGCCTTTGGCGAGGTATTCGAGGTTCACCTGGTGAACGATGCCGATGCCGGGCGGCACGACCCCGAACGTCTGAAATGCCTGCTGGCCCCACTTCAGGAATTGATACCGCTCGCGGTTGCGCTTGAACTCCATCGCGAGGTTCAAATCAAACGCCTCGGAGGTTCCCGCGTAATCCACCTGAACGGAATGGTCCACCACGAGATCGACCGGAACGAGCGGCTCGATGATTTTCGGGTCGCGCTGGAGCGCGGCCACGGCGGTGCGCATGGCGGCGAGGTCCACCAACAGCGGCACCCCGGTAAAATCCTGCAACACAATGCGGGCCACCACGAACGGTATTTCCTCGGGGGCGGGAGCTTTGGCATTCCACGCGGCGAGCTGGCGCACCGCTTCCTCGCTCACTTTTTTCCCATCGCAATTGCGCAGCACGGATTCCAGAACGATCCGGATGCTGACCGGCAGCCGCGAGATATTCACCGTTTCGGGAAGCGCCTCGTCGAGGGCGGGCAGGGAATGGAACCGGCCCTGGCGTCCGGCCCCGAGTTCAAAGGTGCGCAAGGTTTGGAAAGCGTCGCTCATAGTGGTAGAAGTAAAGTTGTCGGAAAAATTTCGGTCAATAAGAGAAAAGCGGAGCAGGGGCCGACTCGCAAGACCAATTCGCCAGCTAATGCCCTATCGGTCGCAATCAGCTGCGCTTCGGGCTTGCGTTTTTGCCCCGCCCCAAGAGCATACTGTCTCATGAACTGGTATTACATCGACGGCCCGCTGCGGATCGGTCCGCTCAACGAATCCGAATGGGCGGAGTTGGTGCGCAGCGGCAAGATCGGGCCCGAAACACTCGTCTGGCACGAGGGAGTCGAGAAATGGACCCCCTACCGCCTGATGAACCCCCCCGCCGAGCCGGAGTCGCCCGAGTTCGAAACCGTGTTGGAATCCCCAGTGGAGGAAAACCCGGAAGTTTTTGCCGCGCGCGTGGCCGATCTCGATTTCGCGGTGGACCTGAACCGCTGCATCTCCCGGGGGTGGACGGTGTTCAAAGCCCATTTTTGGGAGCTTGTGGGTGCGACATTCCTGGTTTTTGCGATGCTCGTGGCGGCCTCCAGGCTGCCCATTCTGGAATACGTGGTCCCGATGTTGCTGCAAGGAGTGCTGTTGGGAGGGCTTTACAAGATTTACCTCCAGCGCCTGCGCGGGCAACCCGCCGCGTTTACCGATCTCTTCGCCGGGTTCGACCGGTCGCTCTTCCAACAGCTTGCGCTGCAAACCCTGGTGATTGCCATGGTCACGCAGCTTTGTTTTGTGCCGGCCGTCATCGCCACCGTAAAACTCGGCATTATTCCGGCAAATTTCGAGGCGATGATGGCCTCTTCGGACTCTTTATCCGCCGTTACCGCACTTCAGACAGCTCTTGCCGCCGATCCCCAAAAAACCTTCGTCTGGTTGCTGGTGGTTCTGGCCTGTTCCATCCCCGCCGTTTATTTCGGGTTCTGCTGGATGTTCGCCATCCCGCTGGTGGTGGATAAAGGGCTGTCCTTCTGGCCTGCCATGAAACTAAGCCGCAATAAAGTGCTCCAGCATCCGTGGCGGATCGGCGTGCTCTCGGTGGTCGCCGGGGGGCTCGGTTTTGCCGGAGCGCTGGGCTTGGGGATCGGCATGATTTTCACCCTCCCGCTCTATTTTCTTACGAAGCTCGCCCTGTATGAGGAGATCTTCAATGCTCCCGCAGCAGAGTCCCCACGGGACTCCTAGACCAGTTTCGGTTTCATTTGTCGCATTTCTCTCGCCCCGAAGGGGCTGAGTAAACCAGCCCAGGGCAGCGCCCTGGGTATGCGTGTGAGAGAGCCGTGCCCTGCAAGGGCACTGGGAAATGC
>CAIYQA010000471.1 GCA_903928175.1 uncultured Spartobacteria bacterium
CGCTCACAGGATGCCTTTCGCCTTTTCCACCAATTCGGGAGCCACAAACCAATCCTCGAACGGCAAGTCCTGGCTCCGCACATCTTCACAAACCCGAATGTAACCGTGGCGCGTGAGGATGGAATAAATTTCCCGCTTCACCTCTGGGGGATTCCGGTAAAGGTCGTGTTCGATGGTGATGGCCCTAAACCTTACCTTATCCAAAGGGAAATTACGGAGAAAAAGGAGGGTGGCCTGGTCTATGTCCGCCGAAAGATAGTCTATCACCCCCGACGTCAAATACTTCATCCAGTCCACTTTTGTCGCATCACCCTCAATTACCTTGGCCGTGCGCTGTTCACGCAAGAGTTTGCAGGCTCCAGGGTCGTTGTCGGCGCAGATGCCCGTCCACCCCAGTTGCTCAAGGGCGCAGGTGTTGGACAACTCGACTGGATGGCAGGCCCCGATGTCGAGGAAGGTGCCACTGTCGCCAAGGAGGTCGTGGATAAACTTGTCCTGACCCGCTTGGGAGTGTGATACAAATTCTTTCATGGTTTCAAGTGTATGTCTGTGATGAAAGGCAAATCAGCCATGCGGCAATGGTTGCCAAGTTCGTAGGCCACGTCATGTTCTTCGCCTCCCTTCAACCCATCAATTCTGGGCGAGTAAACAATTTGTGAATCAGCGGCCAATATCGCGGCCAGATAAGAGAAGGAGGAGTTTCCCCGCAGCAAAATCCCGGCGTTCACCAACTTCCAGAAGTCCGGCAGCCACGCCAAGTCTCCGGGGAATTTTCCGCAGACCGTGGGCATTTCATCCGAGATTATGTTGTAGTGGTCCGCGCCGATGCTCTTGAGGAATTTGATGGCTCCTTCTTTACCGACCAACGGGTAGCCCAAGTCCTGGTAGTCCCCACGGCGCAGGTGGATGACCACACCGGGGGTCGGGATGTTTTCCTGCCGGATTAAGTTGAGGATTTCGGGACGCCACGGGAGCCATTCCTTGACTTCGTGACGGCTGTAAAAATCGGCGGCGGTTTGGTTTTGGGCGTAGCTCCTGAAGTCCACCACACCATTGGCGGCGGGAACCAACTTGTCCTCGGTGGACATGACCTCGGCCCTCTCCTGAATTGGAGGGTCGTTCAGTTGCCACACCTTTTGGCCAATCCAGCCTGGGGTCCTGAGTTCGGCCCCGAACTCCAAAGCGATGGCCTTGGCGCAAAGGTAGGTGAGGGCCTGATTCCCCATCCTGCCAATCATGTGACAGTTAAGTATTTTCATGTCATTTCCCTTCTTGAGGCATAAAATCCGAGCGGTTTATTTTAAGGATCGCCTTCCTTTTTGGCCTTGGGCCGTTTCTTGGGCGTGACGACTTCCAACTCCGGCACCACCTCCGCTGACGCGACCGTGGGTTCGGGAGGCGTTGGCTCGACAACCGGCTCAGGCGTCGCAGTGATGGGAGTTTCCGGCTGCATCGCCTGCTCGACAACCGGATCGGGCGTCGCGGCTAAAAGCGACAACGGCGGGTCCGCCGCTGTCACGACCGGGGCCACCCCATTCTTCTGGTAAATTCTCCATGAGTAGTTATCGGAGATGACCACGAAACCCTTTTCC
>CAIYQA010000472.1 GCA_903928175.1 uncultured Spartobacteria bacterium
GTTTGAGGTTGCGGGTTCATTTGGATTGCACCTCCATGCGTTGACCATCGGCGAGCCGGGAGACGTTCTCCACCGCCACCTGTTCTTTGGCTTCAATTCCTGAGACAAGTTCCACCTCGTTGCCAAACCGCTTGCCCGTTTTCACCAGGCGCAACTGTGCTCGCCCTTTTTCGACAACGAATACGATTTCCATTTGCCCGCGTTGCACAACCGCGTTTACCGGAATGCGGAGCACGGAAGTTTCACTCAATGGAACAGCAACGCGACCAAACTGCCCCGTCCGAAGGCCCGGCGTCTGTGGAAGATCGAGTTTGACAAGAAATGTGCGACTTTGCGCGTCAGCCACCGGAGCGATTTCACTGACGGTGCCGGTCATCTCCAACGTGCCGCTACGCACGGTCATCCCTGCCCCGGCTGTAATGGAGCCAATGATCGCCTCGGGTACGTCGGCCTCAAAGCGCAACGCTGTTGGGTCTTCGATTTCCAGCAGCGTCTTCCCCGGTGTGGCGAGATCGCCCACATCTGCGGATTTCCGTGTGATCACCCCGTCAAACGGAGCCGTGATGGTCATATAACCCAAATTGGTTTCAGCCTCTGCCAGCGCGGCTTTTGCTACTAAATTCGCCGACTGCGCGTTGTCGAAATCCGCTTGGGGAGTGACCTTATTGGCGAGCAACGCCGTGTAACGCTTCAAGTTGGTTTCGGATTGGTCGCGAACGGCACGAGCCTGGTCGAGCTTCGCTTGAATCTCTCGCGCGTCGAGTTGCACGAGCACCTCCCCCTGCTTCACCCGCTGGCCGGGAACTACCAGCATTTTTTCAATGCGCCCCGTGCTTTTCGCCTCGATCACCGAACTCAACTTGGCGCGAACGGAGCCGGTTACCTCCTCAGTGGCAACATGCGGCTTGGATTCGACGGTCTGAACGTGGACGGCGACGGCTGGAAGATCGTCACCAAGCGCCATTTCATGCGGTTTTCTCGAGCAAGCCCCAAGTGCCAATACGAGCACAAGGGCGGCTCCGGTCAGGAAAGGGTGATTTTTCATAGTGGCGGATTTTTTATAGAACGATGCGTTTCTGTTGACTATATGAGCGCATTAGCATACGGTGCGCAAGAATCTTTTTTGTCTTATGCCAAAAATCAGTCATTCCCCGAAGCTTTCCCAGCCCGCCATCGAGTTGATCGCTGCGCGCTTCCGCGCCCTGAGCGAGCCGACCCGGCTCAAACTCTTGATGGCTTTGGAAGATGGGGAAAAAAACGTCACGGAGCTGGTCAACCTGACCGGAGCCACCCAAACCAATGTTTCCCGTCAACTCAGCGTCCTTACCACGGCGGGACTTCTTGCACGGCGCAAGAGCGGTCTGAGCGTTCTCTACCGCATCGCCGACCCTGGCATTTTCGATTTGTGCGGTCATGTGTGCAAAAGCCTCCAAGAGCGGATTTCGCAGGCGAGCAAGATTTTCGGGGCAAAGGCTACATGATGAAGTTAAAGAGATAGCCAACCAACATGATGCCCGCAGCGACGACGCCGAAAAAGGTGAGAATAAGTGGCCATTTGAGCACCTTGCGCAGAATGACCGCTTCCGGTGCAGAGAGGCCGATAACCGACATCATGAAGGCCAGCACGGTGCCGAGCGCCGCCCCTTTGCCCAAGAGCGCCTGCACCACGGGGATGATCCCGGCGGCGTTGGAATACATGGGAACGCCAATGACAACCGCCGCTGGCACCGACCACCACGCGCCCTTGCCCATCACCGAGGCCATCAACCCCTCCGGCACGTAGCCGTGAATCCCGGCCCCGACGGCGATGCCGAACATCACATAGAGCCAGACGCGCCCCACGATGTCTCGCACGGCGTCCCAGCCATACTGGATACGATCTGGCCAAGTCAGCGGCGCATCCTCAGCGGTGGGGCCGGTCTGCGTGGCATAGACCCATTCCTCGACATGGCGTTCCATGCCCAGACGCCCGATCACCCATCCCGCGATGAGGGCGATGCACAGGCCTGTCCCCAGGTAAATCGCCGCCACCTTCCAGCCGAATAGTCCAAAGAGAAGCACAAGGGCGATTTCGTTGACCATCGGCGCGGAGATAAGGAACGAGAAGGTAACCCCCAGCGGCACGCCCGTGGTGACAAAGCCGATGAACAGCGGCACCGCCGAACAGGAACAGAACGGTGTCACCACTCCCAATAATGCAGCCAAGATGTTACCAAAGAATTGCCCCTTGCCCGAGAGAATCCGGCGTGTACGTTCCGGCGTGAAAAAGGAACGGACGATGCCCACGCTAAACACCACGAGCACCAGCAGCATGAGCACCTTGGGCGCCTCGAAAACGAAAAACTCGACGGCGGCGCTGAGATGCCGCCCCTGTTCCAAGCCCAGCA
>CAIYQA010000473.1 GCA_903928175.1 uncultured Spartobacteria bacterium
CGGGTGTTCATCATCACGACAACCACGCTCTCCTTGTCGGGTTCATGGTCTGCCTGCGTGGCGATGATCTCCCGCCAGAACTTCAACAGGTTCTCGGGCGTGTCGGTGGTGATGGTGCAGGCATCCTCGCGGACGCTGGTGACGGTGATCCGGTTGGTCGTGCCGGGACGGTAGCGCGGAGCTTTCATGGTGCTGTGGGCCGGAGGGTTGTGCGTTCCGGCATCCTCCTTCCTGCCACCCGGCCGCGTCGTTTGTCGCGCACCATCCGCACTGCGGGCCACGCCATATTTGCGCACCATTTCCAGGCCGCCCGCGTCATTGGCATACGAATTGAACAGGCCGGAAATCCAGACACACGGACGCAAAAAAAGACACCCTCTTGGGTGCCTCGTAATCAAGCGTGTGACCTCACAACCCCCGCGCAAGGTAGGGCAATATGGCCGACCCTCTCATGCACCATCCGCGTTTGATAGGCCGCCATTAGACAGAAATTCCCGTCTTTGGCATGCGGATTGAACGGATCAGTATTCCTCGGGCAGTAGCAAGGTCGTGATCGACCTATCATGCTCGGTGATGATGTAGAGTCGATCACCGTTGGTGGTCCGGTAACAACTCAGCAGGCGGGTGCCGTATTTGAGGGCGTCCTCGTTCGCCTGCTTGTCTTCGGCGCAGAGTTCTTCGCCCCAATCGCCGCAGTGATGGCGACGGAGGTAGGCTGACAGGTCCACGTCCAGTGCGAGGGCACCGGGGGTGGCGTAGGTTTTCCCTAGCGGGAAGCGGGGTTGCATGATGTGTATGCCCATGGGATCTCGGTGTTGGGGGTGGGGTTAGGAATCAATCAGATCGTCGAAGAGGCCGGGGAAAAAGGGATTCAGCGCATCCTGCTCGGCTTTGAAGAACTCAGCCTTCGTCTTGCCCGCTTTCTTACCCTGCGGCGTGTGGCAGTCATAAGCGTAATCGGGGATTGGGACGTATTCGCCCGCCTGTTCGAGTTCGTCGGTCAGGGTGGCGGGGTCCAGACCGGCCTGCTGGTCATAGACGAAGTTTTGGAGGTGGTCGGCATCGCGGCTCTTCTTGGCGAGGCTCAGCAGGATGACAGCCTTGGAGATGAAGATGCGACCTTTCGGCGTCTTCGCGGGGGTGTTCTGGTTGATCTCGGTGTAACTGTCGTGCAGCGCCTTGACCTCCTGGGTGAGGATGCCCCAGCAATCTTCCGCGCTCACGGTGAGCAGACGACGCCAGACATATTGTCCGAATCCGCTGGCCCAAAGTTCGAGCGCCCAATATCCGGCCAGCTTAGCGTCGCCGCGCCGGATCGCCTTCTGCATCGCGCTGGAAACAGCCGGGAAGCTGTATCCGCGCTTGGTGTGTAAGTGATAACTCATCGTCTGCTAGAATATCGGTTTGGCACACGAGGTGAAAGCAGTATTGAACGCCATTTATCTACAACTTCACGGATTGGCGTCGCGGCGCATCCATTGCCACGCGGTCCTGGCTCTTGTAGGTCTCAATGCGGATATGGCTCTTCCACTTGCGCTTGAGATAGCGCTTCTCGGTGGCGATGCGCTCGGCGCGCTTATCGTCCAGGCCCTGTCTGCCGTAATGTTGCGGCCGTCCCAACAGCCAGTGTGCTGCGCGTCGCATTCCTTTGTCGCCGAACCCCGGCGAAAGCCGGATTTTGTGGCACCTCGAAACCGAATGCTGGCCTCCCATGCCGCGCCAAAAATGATGACACCGGGGAGGGCGCGTTCCTGCGCCCGGATTTTTCCGGCAGCCTCACCTGTCAAGGGTGGGGACGCCTTCAGGGGGATCAAAGGGGGGAGTGCCCCCCTTGCCAGAAGTTATCGGGGACCCGATAACGTAGCTGGCCCGATTTCGGGGGGCCTGTAACTACTGGCTGACTGATATCAATTGGGTGCGCGACTACCTGCATTTCCGGCGGCGGGTTTTTTTCCGTTAAAATGTTAGAAAAAGTAGTGCTGGTTGATCGGACGGTGTACCGACACCGTCTGTTTTGAAC
This sequence comes from uncultured Spartobacteria bacterium, assembly GCA_903928175.1. Lineage (GTDB taxonomy): Bacteria > Verrucomicrobiota > Verrucomicrobiia > Chthoniobacterales > Chthoniobacteraceae > UBA695. The sequence goes on from CAIYQA010000473.1 coordinate 2,021, forward strand.
AAACGTTTAAACCA
>CAIYQA010000474.1 GCA_903928175.1 uncultured Spartobacteria bacterium
GATTGAGCACGAGCGTTTCCCAGTGCCCTTGCAGGGCACGGCTCTCTCACACGCATACCCCCAGGGCGCTGCCCTGGGCTGGTTTACTCAGCCCCTTCGGGGCGAGAGGAATGCGACAAATTAAACCGAAACTGGTCTAGGGGGCCGCAGATTCTTGGAGCCCCGTGCTCGTGATCACGGACGATTCCTGGTATTCGTAATCGGTATTAATATCCCAGAGGTCATGGCAGAGGGCGCCTTTGCGGATGTTCTCCGCAGCGAGGATCCCCATCAGGATGCTGTGGTCCTGGTTGTTGTATTTAAAAGCACCGTAGCGCCCGATCACCGAGAGCGCACCGATCGTGCGCAGGAAATTTTCCACCACGGAAAGCGGTTTCTTGTAGCCGCGGGCATAAACAGGATAGGAACGCCCGATCCGTTCCACATGTCCCGCCGTCACGGCCTGGCCTTTGGGGAGCAGGTGGGAGCGCTGGATCTCGTCGGTGGCCAGGGCAATCAGTTCCTCATCGGTTTTTTTCCAGAGCGCCTCCGAATCATAACACCAATATTCCATCGCCACGATGCTCTCCTCGCTCTTGCCGTAGAGATGCGGCGTCCAGTTGCGGAAATTGGTAATGCGCCCCGTTTGCAGATCGGCGGAATGCACATAGAGCCAATTGTCGCGGAAGAGATCCTTCGCGGGAATGCGCAGGAACACGAGGATCGTGTTGCGATACGTGAGTTGATGGAGCGCGCGCAACACCTCCGCCGGGGCTCCGTCCATCCGTTCCACCAAATGCGTCATCGGCATCGTGGAAATGATATGGTCATAGGCGAGCCGCTGGCCATTTTCCAATTCCACCGCCACCGCCCGGCCTTTCTCCACCACCACGCGCCGAACCGGGGTTTTGAGGTGGATCTTGCCCCCCAGGGCAATGCACTTTTGCGCCATGCGTTCATACACCATGCCGGTGCCGCCGTGAGGGTAGGCGAATTGATCCACCAGCGTTTTGTGCTGGGTTTTGCCGAGCCCGAGCGCCGTCCAAATCGCCTCGCCGAGCGAGAATTTCTTGATCCGCTGGGCGGCGAAATCGGCGTCCAACTCCGAGCAGGAAATCCCCCACAGTTTTTCGCTGTAGGTCTTGAAGAAAATCCCGAACAGGCGGCGTCCGAAACGGCTCACCACCCATTCCTCAAAGGTGGGAGTTTCTCCCATGGGCGTGGGGTGCAAGCGCTCTGCGGCATAACTCAGCAAACAGCGCGCCGCCTCAAAGAGCCCCAGGTTGGCCAGCGCGTTGAACGGCTTGAGCGGGTAGAAGAAGAGGCGGCCCCGGTAAAAAATCCGCGTCAAGCGATTGACCATGTCGTAATCGGGAGCCGCCACTTCCAGCCAGACTTTGTTGATGCGCGGATCGCTGCTGAAAAATCGGTGCGGCCCAATATCGGCCTTTTGCCCCCAGAGATCGAGGGTCCGCGCCATGCCGCCGACGCTGTCGCCTGCCTCAAAGACCTCAACGGCGATGCCCGTTTTGGCGAGTTGGTAGGCGGCGGTCATGCCGGCGGGGCCTGCCCCGATAATACATACGTTCATTGAGGTCAGCTTTACGGAAAGAGCCAGTGCCGTCAAAAGGAATTCACCAAGCAAGACCCCAAAATTCCGTCCCATTTTTTTTGACAGGCCCTCGAATTTCCCACCCAATTCCCGCTTGCAAGCCCCCTTTAGACGACTAATCTTCACCCCCAGTCCATGAAACTTGAGCGCCTCCCCGAATACCTGAGCATCATCGTCACCGTTCTCGGGGGGATATTTATGGCGCTCTATCTCGGCCTTTCCGCCGGATCGGGATCGAGCACGTCGTATCTGATTATCGGCGGCATTTTTGCGGTGCTGATCGCTCTTGCGCTGCGGGCCAATACTTGGCTGCTGATCCCCATGTGCTGGCCCTTGGCGGGGAAGATCGAGAGCATTCCCGGCGCGTTTCCCGTGCGCGATCTGGTCATCCTCTATGCTTTCGTCGTCTTTCTCGCCCTCAAAGCCTTGAAGGTGGTGCGCGCCAAAAACCAGTACAACTGGCTGGATCTTTTGCTGTTCATCAACCTGATCTATCTTTTGGCGATTTTTATAAAGAACCCCGTGGGAACCGAGTCGATGGGATTCGATCGTGTCGGCGGAAGACCTTATTTCGAAGTGCTTATTCTGCTTTGTGGCTACTGGGTCATCGGGCACGTCACGATTTCCGCCAAACGAGCCTCAAAATTCCCCCTGCTGCTGATTTCGGGAAGCCTGCTGAGCGCGTTTATTGGATTCATTTCTTATCATATTCCGGCCATGGGTGCCGTGATCGGCAAATACTATTCCGATGTTCAAGGCGGCTCAGATGACTCAGGGCTTTCCAGCGATTTATCCGCAGAACGCGAAGGCTATTTGGGGGAACCTGGAGCCAAGGCTCTCCAAGCCCTTTACTCGTGTTTTTCGCCGATCACCACGCTCAATCCCGTTTACATCTGGCGTTTCCTGGGCGCGCTCCTTGCGACCGTTGCGATTCTGAAATCCGGCTATCGCGGAGTTTTGATGAGTATGGGCGTGTTTTTTCTTCTGAGCAGCTATTTCCGGAACGGTTTCTGGAGTGTCATGCGGATCTCTTTTGTCGTCGCTCCTCTGCTTGCAGGCCTTATTTTCATGCAAGGCACCCTTTTCCAACTGCCCTTCGCCATGCAGCGCGCGCTCTCCTTCCTGCCAGGGAACTGGAATGACGACGCCGTCATTGACGGGACTGCCTCGCTGGATTGGCGGCACGATATTTGGCAGAATGTCTGGAATTCAAAGGATAAATATATCCACGATTGGTGGTTTGGGGACGGATTTGGAATGACCAAGGCGCAGTATCTTACCGCCATGCGGCTCGGGGCGACTGGCGAGCAGGAGGACATTAAAGAGAGCCTTACCATTTCAGGCTGCTTCCATAGTTTGCCCCTTACCGCCATTCATGCGGTCGGGTTTATCGGTTTTACCCTCTATTGCATCCTCCTTTTTAGTATTTCAGGCTATGCGTGGAAACTCATCCGAAAGACCAAAGGAACCCCATTCTTCCCAACCGCTCTTTTGATGGGGGTGCCGGCGATTATCTCTCCTCTTCGGGATTTGATCCTCACCGGCTTTTTTGACAGCTCCCTCCTGGGCAGCATTTTTACCGTCTCCATTTTGCGTATGATCAGCCGCTCCCTGGAGAAATATCACAGTGAACAATTGGCAGCCAACCCGCCCCCCGAAAAAACGCTTCCCGAATTGGCATTCCACCGTTTTCAATCCGATTTGCCGTGACCGGGGTCGGCCTGCGAAAGGAGTCCCATTCCGCGCTTGATTGTGACTCATGGGAAGCGCATACGTTTAGGCATGGCTACTCCTGAACCCACCGCCGCGTCGCCCGCCCAGCCCAATCACCACCTCCGCTTTCACGCGCCCCACCTGCACCTGAATTCCGTTTTCGGCGGGGACTGGTTTGCCCTCAAGGCCGAGGCATTTGCCCGGTTTTTCGGCACCCCGGTGTTTTTGGTCGGCCAGACAGTGATCGTCGCCATTTGGATCGGCCTGAACGTCGCCGGGTTGACAAAATTCGACGTTTACCCGTTCATTCTGCTGAACCTGGCGTTCAGCCTCCAAGCCGCCTATGCCGCCCCGTTGATCCTGCTGGCGCAGACTCGACAGGCCGACCGGGACAAGGCCCACGCCGAGGCGGACGCCCAACATCGTGAAGCCCTTGCCGCCGCCAGCGAGGAGCGCCAAAAGCTCGCTGCCTGCCAGGCCCGGCAACTTTTGGAGTTGGTCCAAACAAACACAGACTTGACCGAGCTGACCAAGGAATTGAGCCAGAGGATCGAAACCCTCACCGCAGAAATGCATCGCAGGGTCGTCACGTAAACGGGGATCCTGCCTCTCAAAACCCGCCGCGGAGCGCAGATCCACCTTTGTTTGTGAGCGCAAAAAGAAGTTGCGCATTTCTGCGTAGTCTGATACAACTCAGTCCTTATGAAAACTTTAAAGCTCGCTCTCAGCATGGGACTGTTTGCTGCGATGACCGCATTCAGGGCGCACGCGACTTTGATTGTGACTTATGCCGAAAATCCCGGCGAGTTGAATTCTACCCTCGTTAATACAAGCGTGGATACCTTCAACAGCCTCTCCACGGGTCTGCATGCCACAGCGAACTGGACCGACCCGTCCACAGGCGCATTGGTGGGCACGTTTAGCGGTCTTGAAATCAAAAGTGCGGATCAATACGGTGGCGCAAACAACACCAATTACGCGGTGACAGGGCTGGGCATCAACACACAAACCGTTCTCAACCTGGCGCATGACAGTTCCTATTTCGGGCTCTGGTGGTCGGCGGGTGACGCGAAAAACGTTCTGGACTTTTACAGCGGAGCCAACGGCACCGGCACCTTGTTGGCTGAGTTCACGACTGCCAACCTGATGGCTAAGCTGACGCCCAAGACCCTCTACCCCAACGGCTACTACGGAAATCCGAATCCCGGAGCGAACTATCAGAAAGATTCCACGGAACCGTTTGCCTTTATCAATTTTTTCGGAACCGCCGGAACCGACTGGTCATCCATTGTCGTAACGAACAAGGGCAGCAGCGGTTTTGAAGCCGACAACTACACTTCTCGGGTTGCCGCTTACGACCCTGCAACCGATGGCGCGATGCCCGGCATCCTTTTGGAGGAAATCAATGGAACCCAGGTAACCCCTCTCGGCGGTGGCGCCGGAGGAGGAATCGCTCTGGCTCCTGAACCCAGCACCCTGGCGGGCTTGGCAGCGCTTACCATGTTCTCCTTTGGCGGAGGCATGCTTCGCCGCGTGCGGAGGCAAACCGCGTAAAATACCAGGATTGCGTCGCCGGGCTTTATCGCTCCCGCGCCAGCAACAACTCCGCCGTGCGCGCATTGGCTCCCCGATGCGCCTCCAGCACCGAGCGTGCCCGGGCCACCAGCGCCTCGCGGCGTGCGGGATCAACCAGGAGCGCCTCGATCGCAGGGATCAAGCTCGCCTCGTCCGGCACCTGGACGGCTCCCTCGACTTCTAAAAACTGGCGCACCAGCGCGTCGAAATTTTCCATGTGCGGCCCGAACACCACGGGCCGACCTGCCAGCACCGGTTCCGCCGGATTCTGCCCCCCCGTGGCCAGGAGACTCTTGCCAATAAAGCAGACCGTGGCCAGCGCATACCAGTCGCGCAATTCGCCCGTCGTATTCACAATCAACACATCAGGGCGCGGACTCCCCGGCGGCAGGTCCGGCAGCGCCGTGCGCCGCACCGGATGCAACCCGAGCGCGCGCAAATCCGCCTCCACCTCCGGCGTTCGTTCCACATGCCGGGGCACGACGATCAAGAACAGTTCGGGCATCCACTTGCGCAGCGCGATCCCCGTGCGGCCCATCACGGATTCCTCGCCGGGAAACGTGCTGCCCGCCAACAAAATCGGTCTCCCCTCGTGGACGCCAATGCGCCCGAGCAGCGCGCGGAATTCGGACGCGCGCGCCGGTTCTGAAACCGCGAAATCAAACTTGAGGCTTCCGGTGCAATGCAGCGCGTCAGCCCGCGCACCCAGCGCCAGCCAGCGCTCCACATCACCCGGTTCCTGAACGCAGACGCGCTCCACCATCTCAAAAAACGGACTCACCCAACGCCGCCATTTCAGAAATCCGCGTTCGGATTTCGGGCTCAGCCGCGCGTTGACAATGGAAACAGGAATCGCGCGGCGATAACATTCGCTGACCATGTTGGGCCAGAGTTCCTTGTCCACCATCACCAGTTGCCCGGGCTGGATCAAGTCGAGTGCCCGTCGCACCAGCGGGGTCGCGTCCATCGGATAATAAATCAGCTCCAGCCCGCCCCCGCCTTTGGCGATCTGCTCGCGGGCCACCGCGTAGCCGGTGGAGGTGGTGGTGGAAATCAAAATTTTTAATCCCGGTCGCGCGGCCTGCAACGTCCGTGCCAACCCAATCCCCATCAGGATCTCTCCCACGCTCACGGAGTGAATCCAAGTCCACCCGCCTGATTTCAAGCGCTCACGGTCCTGTGCTGAATAAATTCCGAAGCGCTGGCCGAACTGATGCCGCCAATTGCCGCGCCTGAGCATGCGTGCGAGAAACCCCGGCAGCATTAAGGTGAAGGCGACCGGGAACAAAAACCGGTACACCCGCAAAGGCAGGCGGGCGGCGGCAGGCAACGCTCGGAGAATTTCCATTCCGGAAATAGAAGCAGGGAACGCGAAAAAAGAAAATCAGGAACTCAGGAAGTGACCAAAGGCAAAAGAAAATCAGGAAGCCAGGAAGCCAGGAAATTAGGAAAACAATTACCGAGTAGATACATGGGGGAGAGTTTCCATTCTTTGCGTCCTGCGTCTTTTGCGCGAGATACTCTGATCCTCCTCGTTCCCAAGTTGCACTTGGGAACGCAGTTTCCTGCGAAGTTGCACTTCGCAATCTCGCCATTTCTCCAAACACAAATTTCAAGTCAGGCACGCTCCGCTCGCGATGAACCGGCAGTGCAACTGCCTGTGCAAGTGCGTTCCCAAGTGCAACTTGGGACGAGGAAGAAGAACATGGAAACGAGGAGGGGGAACTCAGGAAGCGCTTGGGAACGAGCAGGGGGAAGGAACGCTCCCGAAACAACTTTTGCGTTCTTTGCGCCTTTTTGCGGCCATTCCAAAACCTATTGTTTTCGCCGCAAATACGCCACCTCGGTCGCGCCATAGCGCCGTTCGCGCATCAACTCCCACCCGGTGTTTTTCGGCAGCGGAGCGCCGGGAAGTTTTTCCAGAATGAACCAACCCTCCGGAGCCAGCGCTCGGGCGAGCGCAGGATCGCTCAAAAGCTCCACACCGAAATCCCGCTCCCCCTTCTGCTTGGCATACGGCGGGTCCGCGATGATGACATCATACCCGCCGGGAATAGCCAACCGATGCAGGAATGAAAAAATGTCGAGCGTCTGCACAATGGCCCCCGAAAGGCGGGTTTTGGCCAGGTTAAAATGAATCGCCTCCACGGCGCGCGCGTCTTTCTCCACCAGTGTTGCAGAGGCGGCTCCCCGGCTCAACGCCTCGATCCCCAGGCTGCCGGTTCCCGAAAACAAATCCAGCACTCGCGCCCCGAGAATCGACTCGCCCAGGCTGTCAAAAATGGCTCCCTTCACCCGGTCCATGGTGGGACGCAGATCGGTTTTCGGTGCTTTGAGCGGGATTCCCCCGGCGATTCCTGAAACTACGCGCATAAATAAACTGAAATCTGGCAAAAAAACTCGCGCAAAGAGCGCAAAGGACGCAAAGAAAGAATGCTAGGGAATATTGGATTATCTCTTCCAGGATGGCGCTGTTTTTTGAGTTTCGTTCTCACAATATTCTGCCTTTGCGTTCTTTGCGTCCTTTGCGCGAAATAAATGAAACCTCAGCGCCGTTTGCGCCGGGGTTTGTGTTTTGGCACGGTGCTGATCACTTCAATTCCGCCATGTGGAAGATGTCGCACTTCCAGCTTGGCCCCGATGGCACGACTGCGAAAATGCATGATCGGAAAGCCGATCCGGGCGCGCGCTTCACGCAGTTCGGATTCTTTTTCCGGGAAGCCGACCCCGTCATCCCTCACGGAGAGAACCACCGCATTGCGTTTTGAGGAAAGGCGAATTTGCAGACGCCGGGCCTGGGAATGCGTGACTGCATTGTGCACTGCCTCTTGGGCGATGCGGAACAGGTACATGGCGGTTTGCGGTTGCAGCAGCGGCCACGCATTCGGCCGCCGGAAAACGCATTCGATCTCGCCGCCCGAACGCACCTGCTCCGCCAAATCCTCCAGCGCCTCCACCAATCCTCCGCCTTGCTCCAGGTGCGTCACCGAAAGCCCTTTTTCCAGGGTTCGCACTTCGCTCACCACCTCTTTGACAAGGTTGGCGATTTGCCGTGCGAACTCCGCCTGTTCAATGCCCGTGCGCGAAAGCTCTTCATAGAGCACATTCCCGAGCAGGGAAATCCCAACAAGATGCTGGCAAAAATTTTCGCGCAGTTCCCGGCCCAGGCGCTGTTTTTCCCGGTCGCTCGTGTCGATGATCTCCTGCTCGATCCCGCGAAACTCGGAAACATCCCGCACAATCCCGAAAACCCCGTGTGCCGCTCCGGTGGCGTCACGATAAACCCCCTTGGTAACGAGCAGCGTGCGCACTCCCTTCGCCGTGGCCAGGGAAAACTCAAACATCCGCGCCTTCCCGCTGGCAAGGACCTTCTCGTTCTGCTCGGAAATCACCTCGCCCATTTCCAGAAGCTGGAGTTGCGCGGGCTCGCAGCCGACAATTTCATCGGCGGTTTTTCCCAACAGCGCCGCGCATGCCGGGTTGGCCAGCAGGAGCCGACCGTCGGGCCCGCACAGAAAAACTGCGTCGGAGGCGGCTAAAACAATCTGCGAACAAAGCTCGCCGGTGCAATTTCCGGCGGGTTGGTCCCTTCGGCTAACCGCGTTGTTGATCGATATCTCCACGAAGTCTCACGAGGCCAGGGGAGGGGGTGTTTCTGTAATACCGCCGGGGTAATCGGGAGCGACGGTCGTTCCTTCATTTGGGTGTGGCGGCGGTTCCGTCCGCGGCTTTGCTTCAGACCCCGGAGGAGGCGGGGGATTCTTCATTTGTCCAAATTGGATGATCTCGCGGATCTGATCCCCATCCAGGGTTTCAAATTCCAGGAGCGCTTTCGCGATGGTCTCGAGCTTGTCGCGATTGGCCGACAGCAGATCCTTGGCACGCGCGTAGGCGCTGTCGCACAGGCTGCGCACCTCGCGATCGATCTCCTGTGCGGTGGCCTCGGAATAATCCCGGTTTTTGCCGAGATCGCGCCCTAGGAAGACATGTTCCTCATGGGCGCCGTATTCCACCATGCCCATGGCATCGCTCATCCCCCATTCGCAAACCATTTTGCGGGAGATCGTGGTGGCATGCCGGATGTCGCTGCTGGCGCCGTTGGTCACGTCTCCAAAAACCAGCTCCTCCGCCACGCGTCCGCCCATGATCACCACCAGCCGGTCGAGGAGTTCCTTGCGGCGGTTGGTGTATTGGTCCGCCTCGGGCAGGTACATCGTGAGCCCCAAAGCCGGGCCGCGCGGGATGATCGTGACCTTGTGGAGCGGGTCCATGTTCTCGACCAGTTCGCATAAAAGCGCGTGACCCGCTTCGTGGTAAGCGGTGTTTTCCTTCTCCTTGTCGCTCATCGCCAGGCTGCGGCGTTCGCGGCCCCAGCGCACCTTGTCGCGGGCTTCTTCGAATTCCTTGAGCGTGATCGCTTTCAGACCGCGCCGGGCCGCCATGAGGGCCGCCTCGTTGATGACATTGGCCAGCTCGGCTCCCGAATACCCGGGGGTGCCGCGTGCAATCACCGCAAGGTCCACTCCTTCGGCGATCTTCACGCGCTTTGCATGGACTTTGAGAATTTGTTCGCGCCCTTTGACATCCGGGAGATTCACCGTGATCTGGCGGTCAAAACGTCCCGGGCGCAGCAGAGCCGGGTCCAGCACGTCGGGCCGGTTCGTCGCCGCGATGATGATGACCCCCTCCTGGGTGTCGAAGCCGTCCATCTCCACCAGCAAAGCATTGAGCGTCTGCTCGCGTTCATCATGGCCGCCGCCCAGCCCGGTGCCGCGGTGCCGCCCGACGGCATCAATCTCGTCGATAAAAATAATGCACGGGGCGTTCTTCTTGCCCTGCTCGAACATGTCACGCACGCGGCTGGCGCCGACGCCGACGAACATTTCAACAAAGTCGGAACCGCTGATGCTAAAGAA
>CAIYQA010000475.1 GCA_903928175.1 uncultured Spartobacteria bacterium
AGAGCTGAGGCGTCACTGCCCTTGATGAACAGGCGCACATCAGCCAGATATTCGGCACTATTGTTGTAGTCATTACTCGAATTCAGGACGGGCGCAGGCAGCTCAAAAACCGAAAAAGGTTCTTCGCCTGCTTCTGCCCTATTGATCTTATCGATCGCTTTGTCACGTTCAGCCCGTGTAGAGAACATGGCATGCGTGCAAAAAAGATGCGAAGTCGCTACAAGCTTGTTGAATCGCTGAAGATTTCTGCCGACGGGTACATCGACGAGTGGCAAGCCACCCCACTCTGGTAACCTCCTGTAGCATTCACTGACCGTATCGCGCAGGCTGTCAGACGCTTCGGTCATGACCGATCCCAAGAAGCGGGAAATGCGGCTGAGATTGCGGGGGTTGAACTTGTCCACAGATTTCAAGAATTCCAGCAAATGCTGCTTACCCATTTCATCCGAATCACTCCCGAGATGTTGCGCGCTGAGCTCAATCCAAGGCTGGAATTCGCCCTTCAGCACCCGATTCGACAACAACGCTTCATCGACGAGATGAAAGTCTTTAAGGCTGCCTTTGTCTGATGCGTGGTCGAATCCAAAGAAGATGCAATGCATCTCATTTCTAAATGTGACCAACTGATCCTTCTCGTCCACCCATTGCGCAACCTCTTCTTTAGACCAACCGAGTTCTTGTTTATCTGCCTCACGCCAGCTATTCCACAGGCCGAAGGAAATTTTCAGCGCGCGCTGCGTCCCGGCATGCTGTGTGACAAAGAAGTCATCTACTATTTTTAAAACAGCGACGGTTTCGGCCACCGGTAAGCTCTGCACAACCAAGGTGATTTTGTTGGCTCCATTCTGAGCACTTAAAACAGCATCACATTCAGATACCAAATAGTGGGCCAATGCATCGACAAAAAGATTCACATTCATCCTTTGTATGGATTACAAACCAAAGAAACCGCATCGGAAAGTGGAATTAAATATCCCCCGCGCCGCAGCTCCTCTTCGAACCAAGTTGAATCAAGACCAAAGGCATCGCTGCCTTGTTGAATCCCATAGGGAGACAAAGCAGCTTCAGCCGTTTCCCGGTTGACCGCAATGCCGTAATGACCAAAGATCCGCTGATAAAAGGCATCCAGCCGAATGCGCTTTCCCGGCGGAATCAATGCTGCGACCAGCAAGCGCACTATGTGAGAAGGCAGAGTGATACGCATGCCCTGCCCTTTGCGCGGCACGATGACACCGATTTGCTTCCCAATTTTGCGAAAGAGGCGAATCGTGTTGTCATCTCCTTTGTCCAGCCAGTTCTCCTTGCCTCTCTCGTCGGCCGGCACAGAGTCTGGGGTGTAGCCAACAAAGTTGCGCAGCGATCGATAAAGCAAATTTTCAACCGCGTCGTATGCATTGATTGCCGTTTTTTTGCCAGGATCCAGAGTGGGTGCATCACCCGCGCAGGCAACCCATGAGTACCCGCCTACAAAACCTTGCAAAGGATCGAGTTCCATGACGCGGGCGCTCTGAAAACAGAGGCTTCGCATCACCTGCAGTACACACAGATCTTTCAAAAGCGAGATTTTTTGCAATCCGCTGCGTTGCGCCTTGCAAATATTCTCCGCTTCCCACGCGAATAAAAATGCCTCGGTTGCGGTCTCACGGGGTACCCACCCAAGCGTTGCTGTTCTTGGGCTGTGAAATTCACTGTCTACTCCGGCGGCATTAAATGCGCTTTGGACAAAATCGCCAATCGCACCGACAGCGTGGTCGCTCTCTTGAAGTAGTGCTTTGAGCCGCTGCTGAAGATTCGTACGCAACTGATCTGTGGAATCAATCCCATCAAAGTGCGAATAAGTCCCCTTGGCATTGTCCCCAAACGCGGCGGGAATCGCTCTCCCCTCGGTGTTGAACATGCTCGCCAATTGCAGATACAGAACCTCCCCGCCACGGGCCATAAAGCTGTGTTTTCCAGTTTCGAAGTAGTTCCACGCGTCATCCCAAGCCAGGTCCAACTGCGCAGCTCCCTGGGCTCCCGCATGTCTCCATAAAACCTCACCCGCCAGCAGGCTACCCGATGCAGGGAGGAAGGTGTGTGCAGTCCACGTACGATCGCCAGCTACTCCAACAAAACCAGAGAACAAGCCCTGAATCAGCCGAACGCCCTCTTGTGTGCTGATACTGCTGTCCGGCCTGATACGGCGCTCAACCTCGGCAACCCCATCGCGAAATGAAGTGATATGGATTCGATGCCTCGTTTCCAACTTGGACGCCCCAAGAAATGCGAAAAGTTTCAGTCCAAGGCGATAGAGTGGATGGTAAAAAAGCCTGAGCGGCACCACACCAGCGTAGTCCGGGAATTCATAGGCATCGGATTGCTGCGCATCTTTAGCTGAAGCAAAGACGAGAAAAAATTCAGCGAGGTATTCAACGGGCGTTTGATCTTTGAAGAATCGACGCCCGAATACCTGAACAGCCGCGTTATCAACGTCGTCTTCTTTACCATCATCAATGTATTGGGGAAAGCGCACCATCAAAAGATCTCCATTCTGGAGTCGGTGATATCTACATTAAGTACTTTTTGCACACCCGTAACGCTCACACTGAGCAGCCGGATATCCTCCGAAGGCAGACGTCTGCTAGCCACAAGCTGCGAGCAAAAAAGGTCTAGCTGATTCACATAAATTGGATCAAGGCTTTGCCCAAAATCACCTCGACTGCGTCGGCTAACAAAATCAAGCAATGGAAGCGGCAGGCGCATAAAGATCTGATCACCAGACGGGGTATAGTTTATGCGTGGCATCTTTTCCACTCGGTCGTATTGCAGCTGAAAGTCTCCTTCGCTATATTCTCCGATGATGACCTGAACAGGTTGCGTGGTTTCCATGTCGTCACGGCGAAGGGTGATGTAGAGCTTCTCGTTCGCGTTTGGCAAGGAGGTGAAGCCGGTGCAATGCTCTCGCAAAACCGAAAGGACTTGACGGATCAGGACTCTGCGCGCTGCAAGTGCTGTCGGGATTTCTCCCTGAATACGCCAATTTTCCCAATCCCGAAGTTTTTCGGATCCCGCAAAATCCTGGACAAAGGTCTTCCACCACTCCTCGTCCTGCGCCCTTCCGAACATGAACAGCAGCCGTCGAAGCGCGGCCCGCGCGGAAGCGCCATTCGATGCGATCATCGCTTTACTTTTCCAATGTGCAAATGGCACCAAGGCGGGGGTGGACAGCGGCGCGTACTCACTGCACTGCTCGTTCTGTAGCTTCAGTTCGACCGCAGGACGAGTGCGCCCACGCGACGCATAAGATTGAAGCTGCTCAACACAATAGAGTGCTTGCGCTGATATCAGGCGCACCCCGTCCGCGTACCCGAAGAAAAGCTCGCTGAACAGCCCCTGGCGCATCAGCCTTTCGGCCCCGAGTTGATCAACCAGCCCCGTCACAGATGCGCACTCCGTGCCACCGGTAATACTGAAAGCGATGTGAGCCGACATCTGCCGCATCGTCAAACGCCTCTCATAGGAGGTAAGTAAGCGATACATCCAGGAGACGCGCTGCTTGAGTTCGGGAGCGCCGTTTATGGCGGCAATGTTGTTGTTGATGGGGCAGCTTTGCTTTGCCGTGCAGCTTCGGCAGGATTCCCAAGCTGGGTGCGTGGCCATTTTTTCTAAAACCCGTACTGCCATTTCGACGTTATCCAACTTGCTCAGGTTGGCTACAAAAATGGCTTTTTCGAATCCGTCAACACGATGCCTTTCGTCGTCCAACACCCCGCTTATCGGTCGGTCTAGCAACTCAAGAATGTGCTCTTCGAGTTCAGCCCTTAGCTCTTTCAGGGTGTTGAGCAATGGGCCTGTATTGGTAACAATCAGCCAGCTCCCAGAGCCGGTTTTCAGTGCATCATTAAATCGCGCGATTCTCTCTTTCGGCTGATGCTCGCTCATGTCTTTCAGGATAGATATCTGTCTTCCATTAGCTTTCTCAGTTTCTATGGGCTTCGGTGGTGCAGAGAGCTTCTGATCGACGCTCAAGCCCTTCAGTCTCTTCAGCACATCCAATGCGATCGTCGATTTTCCATCACCGGCGTGTCCGGACAGAACGATAATCACCTCTC
>CAIYQA010000476.1 GCA_903928175.1 uncultured Spartobacteria bacterium
CCCTTCACTTTCCGCGCTCCCCACAGCAAGAGGTCACGCTGTCTTGTGGTGCGTTGCCGTTTCTGGTCGGGATGCTTGACTCTGCGCTCAAAGAAAATCGGATTGAGCAGTTGCCGCACATTCAGGTTCCCACCGCGACGTGGACGATCCAACTGGCGAATGATTACGATTTGCATGGAATTTCTCCCACAATAAGATAAGGATGATGGCGGAGGCGGGACTAAGCCCGCCCCGTTACTTCTTGGCCTTAGCTTTCTTTGCGGCCTTGGCCCAGCGATTCTTGGCGGCAGCGACGATTGCGGCCCTGCCCTTGGCGGAGAGCTTCCGATTGACAGGTGGGACATATCTCCTGATCTCCCGCACGTCCGCAACGTCCAGCGCCGCACCATGGACAACTGGTTTGGGTGCCGGTTGAAAGATTGCCAGAATCGCCGTATGCAGCTTGTTCCACTTTGCGAGTTCGGCGTCAACGGATTGTAAAACTGTTTCGATGGTCATAGTTTTTGTCCCTCCCGGAACGGGTGAATGGTGCGTTGAGGTTATCGCGCGGTGGTTCCGTATCAATCATCTTGATAGGAGCGTGCGATTTCTATTTCTCCCTTTCCCCCACAGCGCTTGCAGACGTGAACCTTGGCTCGCTCCCGAAGGTCAGCGTTAATCCAGCGGGATACCGTCTTGCCTTTGCCGCCGCATTGCGGGCAGGTAATCTTTCGTGTTGGGGATGATCTCTGCATAAATCAATCCCCCGCTATCATCCTGCGAGCATCGGTTATGTGAATATGAGAGCAGTTCTCGCGCGAGTTGTAAGCCTTGGTGTCCTGCCAGAATGCCTCTTGCACGAGAGCCAGCGCATCGGCGTCGGTTTCCTCGGCTGCAAACACGTCCCTGTCGCTCTGCACGTCGTTCCATAGTTTGTCGCGATCAGCTTGGCTCGCGTCATACACGGCGAGCGCCTTGCGTGTGTTGGCAAAGTCTGGCTGCGTCTGCGGCCCACGCCGCGCACGGAAGTAAGGACCGTCTGGATACACTTCCCAGCCATCGGGACAGGCCGCGCGGCACTCCTCTTCAGTCGGCATGGGACTAACGGCATGACCAGTTCGCGGGTCACGTGCTACGAAAGAAAGTCTGCCGTCACCCGGCGCGTAGGGTACTACCAATGCGATGCGGTCTCCGTGCTCGTCGCGTCTTGAAACTTCAGGCTTACTCATTTGCGAGTACCCCTTTCGGTTTGCTATCAGGCGGCACAGTGCGCCGCGCTTTCTCAGCCGTCCAAGTATCAATCACCTTGCCGTCAGCGTGAGAGTTCCGGTAGAAGTCTTCGGCAATGGCCTTAAACACCTTGCCGCGTTGCGTCACGTACCACGTTCCCCCGTGATACAGTGCGGCAATGCGTGCCTCTTTCGTTGCTGTGATCCTGTCCATAGTTCCTCCCGTGTCTTGCGCTTCCTTAGTCGCTGGGATACAGGTGAAACGGTTTGAAGCGATCTCCCCGTTACTCTCATAAACCTATCCAGCGACTAAGGCAGAGCAAGTCTCCCGGTGTTACTTACAGTACAAGCCGGTTTTACACGTCACGCAATCAGGTAGGTTGTGTGCGTCACACGCCCCCCGTGTGCGTTTGCCATTGAACACGGCGGGGTAGGTCTTCAGCTTCGGTTGAGGTTTCGCTTTGATGCTCACCCACAATTGAGCAAGGTATTGAGCAATGCCGACAAGCGCCGTCTGGTCAAGCTCCGGCAGGCTCTTGAACGCATCTAGCAGCGCCTTGCGCCGTTCGTTCGGTGTGCTCATACCCGCCCCCCACTCGCCGCCCGCTGATTCAGTATCAATACAGTCTCTATCAGGGTAGACACCTGTTTGAGTTGCGCGGGAACATCAAGGATGGTTCCCGCAATCTCGTTAGGAGTCTTGCCATCGTGAGCCGCCGTGACAGCGTTCTCTGCGCGTAGCAGGATATGCGCGGCTGTGACTATTAGGGTTTGGTACTCCGCTCGGAGTTCTTCGTTGGTCATGCTCTCTCCCCGTCGATTCTTGCTCACGTATCAGGCCCATGAGCGGGCAGGATGTTACCAAGCCAGTTTGTTGTCCCATTCACTTTGACAGTGATCGTCGCAGTACCAGCCTCCAAGGTCTCGTATCATTCGCTCTTTGGCCTTGCGCTCTCCACAGTTGGTACAGGTGCGCCACGGACTACGGCGGACAGGAAAGAGCCAATCGAGAATGAGTGTGAGCAGGTTCATGCGATCCCCGCTCTCTTCTTGGCATCCGCCAAGGATGTGCCGTAGATGGTTCTGGTTTCGTCGTGGACGGTTGCGAGTCCCAATTCGATCATGTAGTTTGGCGGGCAGACTAGGACATTGACGGTGTATGCCTTCAGCCGTTCGGTTTCGCCGCCCAGCACGCGGCGAGTAAAGCGCCCTTCGTGCATTGCATTCATGGCGTCCGCTGCGCGTCCGATCTCCTCAGATACAGCCGCTCCTCGTTTCTCCGCTTGCCGCGCCCGGTTGCGTGCAATGGCATCTTGTAGGCTCATGCCGTCACCTCAGTTTGTTTTACGGTGTTGATCGCATCCCGGCCCATGTCGGACAGAACGGAATACTTCAGGTCAGCGGTGCCCAGAAAATCCTCAGTGGTTTTCGTGCAAGCGTACATATAGCGGTTGCGTCCATCCGTAAACCTGTA
>CAIYQA010000477.1 GCA_903928175.1 uncultured Spartobacteria bacterium
CGAATTTGCAGTATGCAGAGGAGTTCTTCCACCTGCCGAGCGCATCTTTCAGCGTCATTCCAAATACCATCCGCGATCTCCAGCTTCGCGGTTGCCCGCATCTTTCCGGGGCGCGCGAATTCGTGGTGGGACATGTCGGGTCCATTACCGAAAGCAAAGGCTGGCGCATTCTGGCAGAGGCCGTTTTGCATTTGGCTCAACAAGGCCTCCCGGTGCGGTTGGTTGTGGCGGGCGATGGACCTGAACAGCCGGAACTGCAAGCGCTTTGCCAGAAACATCCCCATGTGATTTCCGCCCTGGGCAGGGTGCCTCATGCGGGCCGGGATGTGATTCCAACGTTCGACGTGCTCGGGCTTATTTCACGCTGGGAAGGGCAGCCGCTCTGCATTCTGGAAGCTCTCTGCTGCGGAGTGCCGGTCATCGCCACCGATGTCGGAGGCGTGGCGGAAACGATCACCGACGGTCAAAACGGCTTCATTGTGGAGCGCAATAGTGATGCCACCGCCGACCGGATCGCGCGATTGATCAAAGATGCCACTTTGCACGCTGCGATGAGCCAGGCGGCGCGCGCCACATTCATCGAACGATACCAAATCGACAGCGTGGGCAGACTTTACCAGCAGTTATGGAGTTAGTAGCAGTCATTTTTGACAATTTCGGCCCGTACCACCTGGCGCGGCTTGGCGCGGCTTCAGCATGCGTGAACCTGACAGCCATCCAAGTGTGCGGCGCAAGCGCGGATTACGCTTGGGACAATACAATCCATGGCGCAGAGTTTCCCATGGCGACTCTTTTTCCTGCCGATGCGCCCCGCAAAATGCAGGAAAGTGCCATACAGCACGCCATGAGCGAGGCATTGGACCGCTGCAACCCCGCGGTTGTAGTGGTTCCAGGATGGGCTGGCAAAGCCACATTTTCCGCGCTCTCATGGTGCATCCGCCACAAAGTCCCGATCATTACAATGTCCGAAAGCACGGCGTGGGACGAGCAGCGGGTCTGGTGGAAAGAATTTGTAAAACGCCAGATCGTGGGCCTCTATTCAGCCGCATTGGTCGGAGGCCGACCCCACGCGGATTATATGAAGATGCTTGGGATGCCTCAAGACCGCGTCTTTCTTGGTTACGACACGGTGGACAACGCATACTTTTCGACCCGGGCCGCGCACGTACGCGGTCAGGAGCCGGCCATCCGGGCGGAGTACAAGTTGCCCGCCAAATACTTTCTTGCCTCGGCGCGCTTTATCGAAAAGAAGAACCTTGCCCGCCTGATTGAAGCATATGCGCGCTACCGCTCCCTTGCCGAAAGCGCGAAGGCTGAAGTGATTTGGGAATTGGTGCTCCTCGGCGACGGTGCGCTCCGCCAGGAATTGGCAATCGCGGCCGAGACCTTGGCGGTAACCCAATGGATTCACATGCCGGGCTTTAAACAGTATCCCGAGTTACCGGTCTTTTACGGATTGGCCGAAGCATTCCTTCACGCGAGCACGACCGAACAATGGGGGCTCGTGGTCAATGAAGCCATGGCCTCCGGCTTGCCCGTCCTGGTATCCAGCCGCTGCGGTTGCACTCAGGATCTTGTTCAGGAAGGAGTCAATGGCCATGCCCTCGATCCCCACAATGTCGAAGAGATGGCCCGGCGCATGTTTGAGATTTCCACCCTTGGCCAACGACTTGCGGAAATGGGGGAGGGGAGCCAGCGCATTATTTCCCGCTGGGGTCCTGAACGGTTCGCTGCCGGGTTGAAGTCGGCTGTGGAAAAAGCGCTCGACGAGACTCCTATTAAACCCTCCCTCGCGCAGAGCGCTATTTTGCAATTCTTGCTCCGTCGTTGAACACACAACAATCACAATCAGCCCCTTGGACCAACCCTCCACCTGGTCCAGAAAATGAGTCCGCCGCCATGAATATCGCCTTCCTAACGCCTTCGGTTTCCCGTGCACTCGGAGGCATTTACGAGATTGAGCGCCGGCTGGGCCAATCCCTTGCGGAAAATCCCGGCACGCA
>CAIYQA010000478.1 GCA_903928175.1 uncultured Spartobacteria bacterium
CCCGCCCTGGAGCACCGCATGCACGGCGGCAAGCACTTCGTGGGAAGGCTCATTTTTCATGATGAAGCCGGAAGCTCCCGCCCGCAATGCCCGCTCGGCGTAGATCAACTCGTTGTGCATCGAAATGACAAGAATCAGGAGCCCGGGACGTAGGGCGCGGAGTTGTTTGATCAACTCCAGGCCGTCCTCATGGCGGAGCATCAAATCCAGGATCACAAGGTCCGGCGGCGGATCGTCATCAATGGCCAGGATCGTGGTGCCCGCGCTGTCCGCCTCTCCGCAGACAAGCAGGCCGGGGTCTTTGCCGACCATTTCCACCAGGCCGCAGCGCAGCAGGGGATGGTCGTCCACGATGAGAACGCGTGCCGGCGGCTTCACAGCGTCACCCCAAAGGAATCGGCCTCGGTTACGGATTCCACAAAAGTGGTCAGCAGTTGGATGACTTGTTTGACATCCTCCAGGTCGCCCATTTCCACGACGGAGTGCATGTAGCGCAACGGCAGCGAGACGAGCGCGCTCGGGATGCCTTCGCGGGTCTCGAAGATCACATCGGTATCCGTGCCGCTGTAGCGGGAGGAGGATTCGTGTTGAATGGGGATTTTGAGTTGTTGCGCCACTTCAAGCAGCCGTGCGATGACGGCGGGATGGTTGCAGGTGCCGTGGGTGATGCTCGGGCCGCCGCCGAGTTTCACTTCGCCGTGCTGGGCGGCGTCGATGCCGGGAGTGTCGGTGGCGTGGGTGACATCCAGGACGATGCACACATCCGGCATGAGCCGATGCGCGACCATTTTCGCGCCATGGCCGCCGATTTCCTCCTGCACGGCATTGACGGCGTGAACCGTCGAGCGAAGCTCGGCCTTGCGCTGGCTTAGATTGGCGAGCACCTGGGAGAGGATGTAGCCGCCGATGCGGTTGTCCAGCGCGCGGCTTACGATGTAGCGGGCGCCGAGTTTCTCCGCCGCGTCCGCATAGACCGCCGGGTGCCCGACACGCAGGCCCAGCGCTGCGACCGCTTCCGGGTCAGAGGCTCCCACATCGACATAGAGCTCGTGGATTTTCGGCGCTTTTTCGTCGCCCAGACTGTCTTTGCGCAGGTGGATGGCGGTGTTGCCGATGATGCCGCGCACGGGTCCGTTGTCGCCGAGGATTTCCAGGCGGCGGCCGCGGGCAGTGGCGGTATCGGAGCCGCCGATGCGGTCAATGCGCAGGAACCCTTCTTTGGTGATCTGTTTGACGATGAAGCCGATCTCGTCCGCGTGGGCTTCGAGCATGATCCGTTTGGGGGTGCCTTGGGTGGAGCGTGCATCCAGGGTGGCCCAGACAGTGCCGTAGGCATCGTTCTCCACGCGGTCGGCAAGAGGGCGGACGTAAGCGGCCCATTTGCGCTGGCCCGCGAGCTCAAATCCGGTGGGGCTCGGGGTGTTCAGGAGGTCGAAAAGAAAAGCATGATCTTCCATAACGGTTCCTTACTGAACCAAATCGCGCCGAAAGCGGAGAAAAATCGCATGAAATCTCGGGAGAATAGGTCCCATGGGACCTATGGGACCTATTTACCGGAAATCCTGCAACGCCTTGAGTTTTTCCAGGGAGCTGCCGGAGTCGATCTGCTCCGCGGCAAGCGCCAGCCCGGCTTCCAAGTCTTTGGCCAACCCGGCGACGACGAACCCGGCGGCGGCGTTGAGCAGGACGATGTCCCGCTTCGGGCCGGGCGCGCCTCTTAACACCTCCACCAAAATCTGTGCGTTGGTTGCGCAGTCCCCGCCCCGCAGGCTGCTCAACGGGGCAGGCTCCATTCCGAGCGCGCGCGGGTCCATGCGGTGGGCCGAGATTTCACTCCCGTCCACAGAGCAGACATCATTTATCCCGAGCGTGGAAAGTTCATCCATGCCCAGCCCATTCCCCGCGTCCCCGTGGACAGCCCACGCGCGGTGGCGGCCCAGTTGCTTGAGCACGCCTGCGAATTTCGGCAGCGCCGTTTTGGAATAGACTCCGACAAGCTGATAATGCGGGCGGGCGGGATTGAGGATTGGCCCCAGGAGGTTGAAAATCGTGGGCGTTCCCTCGGCGGCAAGGGTCTTGCGCACCGGCGCGATGGCCTTGAATGCCGGATGGTAGAACGGGGCGAACATGAAGCCGCAGCCGACTTCCTGGATGCACCGCTTGAAATCGGGGGGAGGCAGGTCGATGCGGACTCCGAGTGATTCCAGCACATCCGCGCCGCCGCATTGGGAAGTGATGCTCCGGTTGCCGTGCTTGACGACACAGACGCCGCCCGCCGCCAGCACAAACATCGCGGTGGTGGAGACGTTGAACAGGTCGAGCTTGTCGCCCCCGGTGCCGCAGCAGTCGAGCAGGGGCCCGGCGAGACACTCCGTGTCGAGCCCGGGATCGACCGCCCGTTTCAGGAACGCTTCGGCGAAGGCGGCAATCTCCGCATCGGTCTCCCCTTTTTGGGAAAGCGCGCGCAGGAAATCGGCTTTGAGAACGGCGTCAGCCTCGGGGTCCAACAGGAACCCGGCGGCGCGCTCCACGGCTTCCGCAGTAAGCGGAGAGGCGGAATGCAACCCGGCGATCAGGTCCGTAAATGAGGCGCGTGCAGAGAACATGACGGGGAACAGTTTAGGTTAAAGAAGAATCAGGAATCCAGGAAACCAGGAACCAGAAAGAGGAGAAAATGTTTATGTGATAATCCAGCCGCCGCTCTCTTTTCCTGGCTTCCTGGTTTCCTGATTTTTAATCCTACGAAACGGACATGCTCTGGTGCGGGGTTTGCGCGGTGAGGTTGAGTTCGCGCAACAGCTCGCGGTCCTGGTCCACGCCGGGGTTGCCGCTGGTCAGCAGCCGGTCGCCGTAAAAAATCGAGTTGGCTCCGGCAAAGAACGCGAAGGCTTGCGCCTCCCGAGAGAGGATGCTGCGTCCGGCGGAGAGGCGCACTTTGGCCTTGGGAAAAGCGATGCGTGTGGTGGCGATGAGCCGCAGCAGTTCAAACACGTCCACCGGAGGCTGATTTTCCAGCGGCGTGCCGGGCATCGGCATGAGGCAGTTGATTGGCACGCTTTCCGGCGGCGGATTAAAATTGGAGAGGACTTCGAGCATCTTGAGCCGGTCGTCTTCGCTCTCGCCCATGCCGATGATGCCGCCGCAGCAGACCGACATGCCGACTTCCTGCACGGCGGAAATCGTGCTGAGCCGGTCCTCAAAGGAATGCGTGGTGACGATCTGCGGGTAAAACTCCGGCGAGGTATCGATGTTGTGGTTGTAAGCCGTCACGCCTGCTTCCTTGAGCTTGCGGGCCTCGGTGAGGGTGAGATTGCCCAGCGTCACGCAAACTTCCATGCCGAGCTTGGCGACATCGCGGATCGTGTCGAGCACCTGCTCGAAACGGGCATCGCCGTCACGCACGCCCTTCCACGCCGCGCCCATGCAAAAACGGGTGGAGCCGTTTGCGGCGGCTTCCTGTGCCTTTTCGAGCACCTCGCATTTGTCCAGCAGCTTCCCGGCGGGCATTTTGCCCCCGTTGCGGGCGCTCTGGGAGCAGTAGCCGCAATCCTCGGAACAGCCGCCGGTTTTGATGGAGAGCAGGGTGCAAAGCTGCACCTGGTCGGTTTTCCAGTGTTCCAGATAGACGTTGCGGGCCTGTTGGACTAGGGCGAAGAGGGGTTGTTGGTAAATGTGCTGAAGCTCGGCAAGATTCATGGTTAACCGCCACCCTAGGGCAAACCCGGAGCCGTGGCAAGGCACCCTTGCACTGGGGAAATCAGGATCTGAATTTATCAGGAACTCAGGAAATCAGGAAAAGGGAAAAGAAGGTCGCCAATTCTGCTTGTCATCCCGAACGCAGCGAGCACCTCCCAAGCCATTCCCGACTCCCCGAAGGAAAAGAAAATCTGGAACTCAGGAACTCAGATATAGGCAAAAGAGAATCAGGAAACCAGGAAACCAGGAAAAAGAGAGAAGCACAGAAACCTGCCGTTGTGGGTGTCTTTTCTTTTCTTGATTTCCTGAGTTCCTGATGGATTTTTGATGGTTTTCCTGAGTTCCTCAATCCACTTTGTGGAATTTCTTCGGGATGCCTTGCGATTGCTTGCGCAGGGAGTTGGTCATCCGGCGCACATACCAGGTTCTCTCGCGCGGGGAGAGGACCTCCAGGCTGCGGCGCGCCGAGCCCCATTCCTGGATTTCGATGTTCACCGTACGGACGCCCCAGGCGCTCATGGCCCGCGTGCTGGGCATGCACAGGTCGATGGTGCGGGTTCCGACCATGGCCGAGCCGTAGTCGTCGATGATGAAATTTTTGCCGCTCTCGACGATGCGGAAGCGGGTGCCAAGGGGAAATTCGGACCAATCCGCCGCCGCGCTGGTGATGGGGCCGTGCTGGAGCGGTTTTCCAATGCCGTTGCGTTTGCCGGTGTAGGCGGTGGTTTTGACGCGATAGATTTTCCCCGGCTGGGGAGCGCCGCCGAGCAAGGGGGCGCCCGGCTGGGCACACCCGGCAAGCAGAAGCACGATCCCAAGCAGGATTAGGGGGAGGGATTTCATCTGGCGCGGGGGAAACGCAAGCCTGATCCTGCCATTCCCGGATGCGGGCGTCAATGCCGGGGGAGAGGGAAGCTCTTGGCGCACAAAAGCGGTTTGCCCACTCGGAGCACCCGGTGGAGGGCGGCGGCGAGTTGGTTCCATTCCACGGGTTTGACGACGTGTTCCACAAACCCCGCTGCAAGGCTGGCACGGGTGTCGGCCTCGGTTCCGAATCCGCTCAGAGCGATGCCGCTCAACCCGTAGCAATCCCGCAAATGAGTCATCAAATCG
>CAIYQA010000479.1 GCA_903928175.1 uncultured Spartobacteria bacterium
CACTTCCAGCCGTTCCAGCGCTCCGACGAGCGCCGCGGACAACGCAATGAGCACCAAGGTCAATCGCGCGGGAAACACCACCGCCCGCAGCGCGGCGATTGATCAGTCCATGCCCCGCACCTACGCCACCGAACCCGCCACCCGCCCGGCGGATATCCCCATGGGGCAGACCCTCCCCAATGGCAGCTATGCCCCGATCTACTACGATTCCGCCCATCAAGGCTACGGTTTTTGGAACGCTGCGGGCCAGTGGATGATGTGGAGCGCTATCATGAATAGTGGCCACAATAATTATTATGGGGGTGGGTATGGAGGATATGGACCCGGTTACGGGTATGGCTATCCGCCACACCATTCGATTTGGCCGACTCTCCTGGGCCTCTTGATTCTCGTGGGCATTCTCGTCGCCGCGATTTCAATCTACCGATCGCATTCCCAAGAAATCGCCAGTGTCCTGGATCGGAATCCCGCGCCGGATAATTTCTCCGCCTACACCCCCGCCGCCCCGGCCTCCCGCTCCATGACCGGCGCCACCCCGTCTCCCGTTTTCCGGCCGGCCATCCTCGCTCCGTGGCTCCATTTCCCTCCCGGCTCGTTCATTACCCTCAGCGACAGCCAGTCGCTGGAGGACTCCCAAAAACGGGGCGAAGGGTTTCAGGGGATCCGGTTCGCCGTGGAATCCACCCTGGTCGCCGACGATACCGAGGGCTTCGGGACGTGGGTTATGATCCAACTCAACGACAATCACCAAAGGCTGATGCTTGTCGTCAAAGCCGTGGACAACGCCATCGACCACCGCATTTACTACGCGAACGAGGACTTCCATCCGGCCCGCCGCGAGGAGGTTATCCGGCGCGGCGACACCTGGCTTTTTGAAGCGCCCGAAGACGAAAATAATTTCGAACCTGCCGACCTGTGTTATGCGGCGGAGATCATCCAGACGGCGGGCGAGCAGGTGGTCACCTATGTGCGCAAGGACCAGGGCGAACGCCACGCCAACGTCACCGAGACGCCCAACCCGCTCGGGTTGACTCAACAAATCGCCACCCTGGTCGAATACTCCACCTCCGACGCCACGGACAATCCGGAGTTGCTGGTGCTGGAAATCGGTGCGGCCAACCGCCGCACCGGCGAAGTAACCCTCTACCTCGGCTGCCCCATCCGCGAATCCGAGATCGACATCCTCAAAGCGGCAAGCGTTTAGGGCATCTCTCAGAACGGATTAAGTGTCACGGGCATCGCGCCGGACACCTTGTGGTTGGCGGGAGTGGATGCCAGTTGTTGCACCTGCCGGGCCCAATCCTGAATGGCCCTGCGGCTGTGCGCGTTGGCGGAGTAATCGCGGAAGGAGAGCAGCGATATTTTATCTTTTTGGCTGTCCGCATATTCCGCAAGCAACTCGCCCGTCTCGCCGTTGCGCAGCTTCGCCTCAAACGCGATGGACCCATTGGTAAACCGCGAGCCAATGAGACGCGCGCCGGGTATTACCGCCCCGGCGCCAGTGGCAACCACATTTCCGGCGACATTAGTCGGCTTTAACTGGACCAGCGCCAGTTCCATTTTCAACGTCTTCCCCCCGGGCTGGTTTACCACGTGGTATTTGCCTGACCGGGCGAATTCGCCTTGGAATTGCTCGTGCATGTAGGAGGCCATTTTTTGCGCCTCCGCCCGCTGCTGGGGCGTTGCTTTCAAATAGGAAGTGTTCACGGGCAGAATCGCCACGCGATCAAACCCCTTCACACGCTCCCAGGCGTGGTTGGAAGGATTGATCCAAACTCTATCAAACGGGGCGCGAGCCGGGTCGGCGCGCATGCTCTGGGGATGATCCAAAAACGGGGTGGACGGCGCGGGGTTGGCCTTGAACAACCCAGCTTGGGCCGTTGCGGATAAAGCTGATACAACCAATGCCGTGCCGATCAAACAAATAGGCTTCATATACCCAAGGTTCGGAGATCGATCCCTTTCCGTTCTTGAGTTCTTGGATTGGACGCGTCATTTTTTGCAGCTTGCAACCGATACTCACCTCCGCCGACCGTCGCCGCCTCAAAGGCAAAGCCCAACTGCTCGAACCCGTCCTCAAAGTGGGGCACAACGGCGTGGGCGAGCCTTTTCTGGCCAGCGTCGAACGCGAACTGGCCCTCCATGAATTGATCAAGATCAAGTTCGCCGCCTTCAAAGAGGAGCGGCACGAACTCGCCGAACGCATCGCCGCCTCCACAAACAGCGCCCTGCTGCAAGTGGTCGGTCATGTGGCCGTGTTTTATCGTCCGCGCCCAAAGTCCGAAGGATGACCCGTTCGAGCGCAACGCGCCGGTTCACCAATAGCGGCTCATGAGCTTGATAAACCGGAGGCCATCGCGCAACGGATGGATCTTGCTCGTTTCGCTGCCGTAAATCGTGCTGATCGGCACGCTGGCGATGCGGTGGCCCTCGCGGGCGGCAATCAGCAGCATCTCGGTCTCATAATCATACGCGCTGCTCTCGCAGAAAAGGCTG
>CAIYQA010000480.1 GCA_903928175.1 uncultured Spartobacteria bacterium
AGCCCCTTCGGGGCGAGAGGAATGCGACAAATTAAACCGAAACTGGTCTAGGGACAGCTTCACCGAGAACTGCGCTTTTTCACGGCTGCGCCGTCCTGGACCGCTCTCCTATTCACTTCCCCGCCGAAGCGTAAAGGATCACCCCTTTGAGGGCGTCGGCGGCACGTTCAAGCTGGGTGTCGCGGAACCCGGCCAGTTGTTTTTTATCCGCTTCATCCAGGCCTCCCTCGCGCCGTTGCAGCATGAGTTGGCTTTCCTGCTGGGAGGTCATGGTGGCGCGAATGCTCGGGGCGATCCCTTTTTCATGGATCACTTGTTTGCCCGGGGTGTAATAGCGGGCCGTCGTCAAACGCACGCCCGCGCCGTCCTGCAGTTCAATGACGCTTTGCACGCTCCCTTTGCCGAAACTGGTTTCGCCGACGAGGATGGCCCGCTTGAGGTCGCGCAGCGCTCCGGCGACGATCTCCGCGGCGCTGGCGCTTCCCCCGTTGATCAGGATCGCCATCGGGTAGCGGGGCCTGCGTTTGGCGTCGGGCGAGGTCTTGTAAATTTTCTTCGCGGAAGGAACCCGCCCTTCGGTGGAAACAACCATCGTATTCGGCCCCACAAATTGCCCGCAGACATCGACCGCCCCTTCCAGGATGCCGCCGGGATTGTTGCGCAGGTCGAGGATGAGCGCCTGCATTCCCTGGGTTTCCAAGGCGTCGAGCTTGGCGCTGAGTTCCCCGGCCGTCGGTTCGTTGAATTGGGTGATGCGGACGTACCCAATCTTCGCCTCCCCCGTCAGCTTGGCGTCGAGGAGCCGGGCGTCCTTCACGCTGGTTACTTTGATGACCGCGCGTTCGATGGTGTAGTCTTTGATTTGACGGGTGCCGGGCCGCAGGATGGTGAGCGTGACTTTTTGGCCCGCCGCACCGCGCAGTCGGTCGATCGCACTGGAAAGCTCCATCTGTTCGGTGGCTGCCCCGTTGATCTTTACAATTTGATCGCCCGGGAGCAGTCCCGCGCGGAATCCCGGGGTGTCTTCCATGGGCGAAACCACCGTGAGCAACCCGTCGCGCGTGGTGACGGTGATGCCGATCCCACCGAACTCGCTCCGCGTATCGTCCTCCATCCCCTGCAATTCGCTCGGTTCCATGAACCGGCTGTGGGGATCGAGCGAATTGAACATTCCCTTGATCGCGGCGTAGGTCAGCGCCCGGTAATTGGTTTTTTTCTCGTCCACATAATCCTGCCGGATCAATTGCATCGCCCGCATGAGCACGGCAATGTTGTCATAGCCGTTGTCCTCGGCGGCGGCAGGGGTCCCCAGCGCTCGCAGCCCCACCGCGAGGCCGAGCCCAAGCAGGAGAAGCGTCGCTGTCAGCAGAACCCGGGTTTTCATGCTACGAAGGAACGGCTGCCAGGGGGTGGTTGGACGCGGGAAATCCTACGCGGCGTCCTTATCCTGCTTTTTGCGGATCAGCGGAGCCTTTTTGCCCTCCACGACCGCCCGGTTAATGGTGACCTCCGCCACGTCTTCGCGGCTGGGAATTTCATACATCAAATCCAGCATGATGCGCTCCAGCATGGAACGCAAGGCGCGCGCCCCGGTCCCCTTGGTGACCGCCTGCGCGGCAAGGGCCTTCAAAGCATCCTTGGTGAGGGTAAGTCCCACGCCTTCCATCGCCAGCAGTTTCACGAACTGCTTGACCATGGCATTTTTGGTGTCGGTGAGGATGGAAACCAGTTCCTCCTCCGTGAGCGCCGAAAGCGCGGTGACCACCGGCAGGCGTCCGATAAATTCCGGGATCATGCCAAACCCGAGCAGGTCTTCCGGCTCGGCCAGCGCCAACGCTTCCTTGGAAATTTTTGTCTCGTCTTGAACGGAATCCGCTCCAAAGCCCAACACCCGTTTGCTCAACCGGCGCTGGACGATTTTGTCGAGGCCGACGAATGCCCCGCCACAGATGAAAAGAATTTTCTCGGTGTTGACCTGAATGTATTCCTGGTGCGGATGCTTGCGCCCGCCCTGCGGCGGCACATTACAGAGGGTGCCCTCCAGGATTTTCAACAGGGCTTGCTGCACCCCTTCCCCCGAGACATCCCGGGTGATGGAAACATTGTCCGTCTTGCGCCCGATTTTGTCGATCTCGTCAATGTAAACGATCCCGATCTCGGCCCGCTTTACGTCGTAATCCGCGCTTTGCAACAAGCGCAGCACGATGTTTTCCACATCCTCGCCCACGTAGCCCGCCTCGGTGAGCGTCGTCGCGTCGGCGATGCAAAACGGCACGTCGAGAATCCGCGCCAGCGTCCGGGCCAGCAGGGTCTTGCCGGTGCCGGTGGGGCCGATGAGCAGGATATTGCTCTTCTCGATCTCCACATCCGGCAGGGAATTGTCCGCGGGCGCGGTCTGAAGGATGCGCTTGTAATGATTGTGAACCGCCACCGAGAGCACTTTTTTGGCCCGCTCCTGGCCGATCACATGCTGGTCGAGCGCGCGACGGATATCCATCGGCTTGGGGACGCGCAGGAGCGGCGTCTGGCGACGGACCTCATCATGCAACTCCTTGTCCAGTATGCCCTTGCAGACGTTTATACACGAATCGCATATATAAACTCCGGGCCCTGCAATCAGCTTTCGCACCTCGGCATGGCTCTTGCCGCAGAACGAGCACATGGTCATGTTGGAGGAACGCGCCATCTTATGCTTCAGCCTTCGTCTCGGCGGGTTCAAGTTTCACGTCTTTGCGGGACTGTACGACGTGATCGACCAAGCCGTATTCCGCAGCTTCGCCGGCCGTCATGTAGTAATCCCGGTCGGAATCGTTCTTGACCTGATCCTCGGACTTGCCGGTGTGGTGGGCCAGGATACGGGTCAAACGCTTCTTGAGCTTGAACATGAATTCGACCTGCCGCTCCACGTCGCTGGCCTGCCCTTGAGCGCCGCCCGAGACTTGGTGGATCATGATGTCCGAGTTAGGCAGGGCGAACCGCTTGCCCTTGGTTCCCGCGGCCAGGAGCACTGCCCCCATGCTGGCCGCCATGCCCAGGCAATAAGTGGTCACGTCACAGGTCACAAACTGCATCGTATCGTAAATGGCCAACCCCGCCGTGACCGAGCCGCCGGGGGAGTTGATGTAAATATGGATATCTTTCTTGGCGTCTTCCATCTGGAGGAAGAGCATCTGCGCGATCACCAGGTTGGCGACATGGTCGTCAATGGCCGTGCCGATAAAAATAATCCGATCTTTCAGCAGCCGCGAGTAGATGTCATAGCTCCGCTCGCCGCGTCCGGTTTGTTCAATCACCATCGGTATCAGCATAATAGAAAAAAAGTTTCTGAGTCCACACAACCCCCGGGACCCCAAGTTTTCCACTTAAAAAGCGGGAACTTCCCTAGGCCGCAGGCGTTGTGGTTTCCACGCTAGCATTGGCCAGAAGGAAATCAAGAACCTTGCCCGTCAGGATTTCCTCGTTCACGGAATCGAGGGCTTCCCTCTTCTCGAGTTCCTTTTGGAGCTTCTCCAACGGCATCTGGTACCGCATGGCCATCATCGCCAGGTGGCGGTTGAACTCCTCGCGCGTGACGGTGATCTTTTCAGCCTCGGCGATGCGGAGCAGCACAAAAGTGCCCTTGAGCCGCTCCCGGGCGGTTTCGTTGGCGGAGGTCGTCAACTGCTGATGGTTTTCGCGGATGAGCTCATCCGGCACGCCGCGGCTCTGGTTTTCGCGGATGACATCGGCCAGGACGCGTCGGGCTTCATTTTGGACCATCCCCTCGGGCAGTTCGCACTCCACTTTCTCGAGGAGCTGCTTCATGATCTTGCCGCGTTTTTCGTTCTGCTGCTCGACCGATTTCTGGCGGGTGATTTCCCCCCGGATCAGTTCGCGCAATTCGGCCACGGTTTTGCCCGGCGCCATCGTGGCGGCAAACGCGTCGTCCAGCGCGGGGACGATCTTCGACTTGATCGCATTGAGCGTGACAGTGTAATGAAGCGTCTTGCCGGCGAGATCGGCCACGGCGAACCCGGCGGGCACCGTGAGATCAAACTCGCGGGTTTCGCCCACCGCAGCGCCGAGGATTTTTTCGCTGAACCCGGGAAGGAACGTATCGGGGGTCAGCTTGATCCAAAAATCGGTATTGGCGGTCAGAACCTTGGCGGCGGGAACGACTTCCTCCGCCGGTTTGCCGTCAATGGTGCCCGTGTAAGTGACCACTGCGAAATCGTCCATCGCCAGCGTGCGGTCGGTCACATCCACAAATTCGGCCGCTTGATCGCGCAGCCGTTCGATCCCCTCGTCAATATCCTTGTCGGTCACTTCGGCGGCGGGCACTTCGATTTTGATCCCCTTGTATTCAGGAAGTTCAAATTGCGGCGCGGTCACGACCGTGGCCGTGAAGCGCAGGGTTTGATCCGGCGCAAACTCCACGTCCTCGACATTGGAAATATGGAGCACGCGCAGCTTGTTCTCGACGATGGCTTCGCGGCAGGAGTTCGAGAGCAACCGGCTCTGAAGCTCATCGGCGATCTCCTTTTTGAACTTCGTCTCCACCACCGAGCGCGGCGCTTTGCCGGGACGGAAACCGGGCAGCTTTGCGTGCTGGGCATATTCGCGGACAATCGCCTCGCGGGCTTGGGAAACTTTGTCGGCGGGGACTTCGACACGCAGCGTGGTGAGGCAATTCGGCAGATTCTCGAGTTGGACGTTCATGAATGATTTCAGGATGGTTAAAATAAAAAGGCCGCAAGCGGGCGGGAGATTACAAAGTGTCGGCACACTTTCTGCAACCCGCAAATGCACCGAAGGGGCAAAATTTTCGTGAAAAACGGGGCTCCCCGCCCCATCAACCCCCTCCCCTGCGCTTGTTCCACTTGATTACCGCAGGCCAATCGCGCAAAGTATCTTTTCCACTTTTCTCATTATGCCCGCAGCCGGATTGGATCTCATCGCAGATATTCGTGCGCTCAAGAAGGAGCGCAACGCGGTCATTCTCGCCCACAATTATCAGATCAAGGAAATCCAGGAAGTGGCCGATTTCGTGGGCGATTCGCTCGGCTTGAGCTACAAAGCCGCCGCAACCGACGCGCAGGTGATCGCCTTTTGTGGCGTCCATTTCATGGCGGAAACGGCCAAGATCATCAATCCGTCCAAGACCGTCATCCTGCCCGACCTGGAAGCCGGTTGCTCGCTCGCGGACTCCTGCCCCGGCCCGGAGTTGGAAGCCTATCTCAAGGCGCACGCCGATAAAAATTACTATGTCATCGCCTACATCAACTGTAGCGCCGCCGTCAAAGCCCTCTCGGATGTCATCTGCACCAGCGGCAACGCGGTGAAAATCGTCAACGCCTCCCCCAAAGACCGCAATCTGCTCTTCGTCCCGGATGAAAACCTCGGCACATGGGTGATGGAACAAACCGGGCGCCCCATGGAACTCTGGAAAGGGCACTGCCATGTGCATGTCGAGTTCACCGCCCGGAGCATCGAAAAAATGCGGGAACAACACCCGGGCGCACTGGTCGTCGCGCACCCGGAATGCCGCCCGGCAGTGCGTCTTTTGGCCGATGAAGTCTGCTCCACGGAAAAGATGATCGCCTACTGCCGCGAGCATCCCGCTTCCACCTTCATCATCGTCACCGAAGAAGGGATGCTGCACCGCCTGCGCCGCGAATTGCCGGGCAAGACCTTCCTTCCCGGCCCGACCGGGGAATGCGCCTGTGCCGAGTGCCGGTTCATGAAACTCAACACGCTGGAAAAACTCCAGCGCTGCCTGCAAACCCTCCAACCGGAGATCCTCCTGCCCGAACCGCTGCGGATTCGCGCCGAACTGCCCATCCGGCGCATGTTGGAATGGAGCAAATAACCCCCGGGTTCCATGAAAAAACATCTCCCGCTTCTCCTTCTGGCCGCGCTTTTCCTCCCGGCATGCAAAGAGTCCCGACACATTCCCGATCCTCGCAGCGCGGCAAATGATTTTTTGCAAAAGATCGGCGAATCCCGGTTCCAGGACGCCTATGAGAGCACGGCCTTTGCCTTTCGGGCGCAGACCAATTTCCGCAGTTTTCAAGCGACCGCCAAGGATCTCGGCTTGAGCACTGGAACGGTCTCCTGCCGCTGGTTGAGCGACGAGCGCCGGGAGCGGGAGGCAAAACTTTCCGGCGAGTTGACCTCGGCCCAGGGAAAATCCGTGCCGGTGCGCCTCACGTTGATCCTGGAACGCAACGCATGGAGGGTTTTCGCCCTGCGCACCCCCACCTCCAACGGAAACAGGGAAGCGGACCCTTTTTCGCTTTTGGGCAAAGGCGACTCCTTCGAGAGTTCTGCCAACCATGAAGTCCCGTCGCTCAAAGTTCTCCAAAACCTCACGGCAACCCATCTTCTGCTGTTGAACGAAGCGACACAGAAAAACGATTTCCGCGAATTTTACAACAAAGTCTCCCTGGCGTGGCAGAGTCAACTGACCCTTAAACAACTCACGGATGCCTTCCGACCCTATGTCGAAAGGAAGCCGGATATCAGCTCCATTGCGCATCTCGAACCGGTCTTCGATGTGCCTGCGGAAATCGATAGCGAAGGATTTCTCACGCTCCGGGGGCATTACGAAACCCAGCCTTACCGCACCTCGTTCGCGCTGCGGTTCATTTTCGAGTTTCCCTACTGGAAGCTCCACGGCATCCAAGTGCAAATTCAAGGATAAGCCCCCTTCCGTTTCCGATTGATTCGAGGGATGCTCTGAAATAGCCTTTGCACCGAGGGAAAAATGAAGGTTTCCAAACGATGCCACTATGCGTTGCGCGCCCTGGTTGATCTGGGGATGGCTTCGGCCCTCGGGCACCCGCTTGTCCAGATCGGCGATCTCGCCCAAAAGGAAAATCTTCCGGTCAAATTCCTGGAACAAATTTTCCTGCAACTGCGGGAAGCCGGTTGGATCGAAAGCAAACGGGGCAAGCAAGGAGGGTATCTCCTGGCCATCCCGGCTGCGGAGATCGTGCTGGGAGACGTGATCCGGCTGCTGGACGGTCCCCTGGCTCCCATCCCCTGCGTAAGCCGGAGCGGCTACGAACCGTGCTCCTGCCCGGATGAAGCCCATTGCGGGGTGCATGCCTTGATGGCCGAAGTGCACAAGGCCCTGACCGGGGTGCTGGATCGCGTGACGCTGGCGGACACCGTGAAGACGACCCTGCGCAAAATCCGCCGCAACAAAGCGGTCGTGCCCTTTGTCAAAATGGTGATGCGCCGTTCGCCGCGTAAATCCGCGCAAAAGACAAAGCCAAAGGCAAAGCCTGCCGGTCGCGGCGGAGCCCGACGCAAAACCGGTTCCCGTCCAAAAACTCGCGCAAAAACCGGCTCAACCCGCAAGCAAATCCGTTAACCAATCAACTATGAAAACCCGAATCGTTCTTTGCGGTGCGGTGTTGTTTTTGTGGTGTGCGGGCGCACCCGCGGCAAACGTCGTCCGGTTCGGGCATTTCCCCAATGTGACGCATGTGCAAGCGTTGGTGGCCCATCATCTTTCGCGCGAGGGAAAAGGATGGTTTGAGGAGCGGCTCGGTCCCGGTGTGAAGATCGAATGGTATCTCTACAATGCGGGGCCCAGCGCGATGGAAGCGGTGTTCGCCCGCAGCATCGACGTGACGTATGTCGGCCCGAGCCCTGCAATCAATGCCTTTGCCAAATCCAACGGAGAAGAGGTGCGCATTGTGGCCGGGGCGGTCAATGGCGGCACGGCGCTGGTCATCCAGCCGGATTCAACGATCAGAACCGGCGCGGATTTTCGCGGCAAACGCATCGCCACCCCACAGCTTGGCAACACACAGGACGTGGCCTGTCGCGCCTGGCTCTCCGCCCAGGGACTCAAAATTACGCAAACCGGCGGCGATGCCCAGGTGGTGCCGACGCCCAATCCCGACCAACTCTCGCTTTTCGCACAGAAAAAACTCGATGCCGTCTGGACGGTGGAACCGTGGGTGTCCCGCCTGATGCTGGATGCGGGTGGAAAAATATTCCTGGAGGAGAAGGATGCCGTGACCACCGTGCTGGTTTCGAGCGTGAACTATCAAAAAGAGCAGCGCGATCAACTCCGCAAAATTGTGCAAGCCCACAAGGATCTGACCGCGTGGATTCAGGCGCACCCCAGTGAAGCGCAAGCCATGGTGGTCGCGGAGTTGTCCGTCGAGACGCGATCGAAAATTTCCCCGGAGTTGATCGCCGCCGCGTGGAAGCGGATGGAACTGACCAACACCGTCTCGCTCGAAAGCCTCAATCGCTATGTCGCCAACGCGCAAAAAGCCGGTTTCCTGCGGAAAATACCGGATTTGCACTTGCTGGTGCAGGAACCTTAATCTTCCCCATGTCTGTTCAGGACGAACTCAAATCGGTGCCTCCCGCCAAGCTGTTCATTGACGGCGTGACCAAGGATTTTACGACGCGCAGCGGAACTTTGCGCGCTTTGGATCACGTCTCGTTCCAGATCAATGAAGGCGATTTTGTATGCCTCGTTGGGCCAAGCGGTTGCGGAAAATCGACCCTCTTAAACATCATCGCCGGGCTCGAACTGCCGGACTCCGGACTCACGTTAATGAATGGAAAGCCTGTCACCAAGCCAGGTAGAGACCGGATGGTGATGTTTCAGGAACCGGCGCTTTTCCCGTGGCTCGACGTGATGGGCAATGTCCTTTTCGGCCTGAGGCTCAAGCCGAACCTCAACAAGAAGGAATGTTGCGAAGTCGCCCAATTCTATTTGCGCCTGGTGGGGCTTGAAGAGTTCGCCCATTCGAACATTCACGAACTCTCCGGCGGCATGAAACAACGCGTGGCACTGGCCCGTTCGCTGGCTCCCAATCCCCGGGTGCTCTTGATGGACGAACCGTTTGCGGCGCTCGACGCCCTGACGCGCGAACAACTCTATGGGGATATCCAGCGGATCTGGGCCGAACGCGCCAAGACCATCGTTTTCGTCACGCACAACGTCCGCGAAGCGGCCTGCCTGGGGAACCGCGTGATCCTATTTTCCCCGCATCCGGGCCGGGTTCGCGAAGAATTTCAAATCGATCTGCCGCGTCCGCGCGACATCAACTCCGTGGAACTTGCAAAATACGCAAGCCGCATCACCCGCGCTCTCCGGGGCTATGTCGATGCCCCGGACGCCGAACTGGGAGCCGAATGAAACGCCTTTTTTCCTCCACCCTGTTTTTTATCGTGCTTATTTTGATCTGGCACTTCCTTGTGCTGGCCAAAGTGAAGTCGCCTGTTCTTTTGCCGGACCCGGTTTCCGTTTGGGAATACCTGAGAACGGCGATCCTGGATGGCTCGCTGTTTGATGCCACCCTTGTGACCATCCGCCGGCTGCTGAGCGGCTACGGCATCGGTATTTTGCTGGGCATTCCCGTGGGGATGCTCACGGCCCGGTTCCGCTTTATGGAAGATACTGTGGGCGTGATCGCGCTTGGGCTCCAAACGCTGCCCAGCGTCTGCTGGGTGCCGCTCGCGCTGGTCTGGTTTGGGCAGACCGAAGGAGCCATGCTGTTTGTCGTGGTGATGGGCTCGCTGTGGTCGATCATTATTTCCACCGACAACGGAATCCGCAACGTTCCACCGATCTTTGCCCGCGCTGCGCGCACGATGGGGGCCAAGCAGTTTTATACCTGGACACGCGTGATTCTCCCCGCCTCGGCTCCGTTCGTCGTGACGGGAATGAAGCAAGGCTGGGCTTTTGCGTGGCGCTCGCTGATGGCGGCGGAAATTTTCGTCACCATCCTGACCGGGTTTGGCCTCGGGCAGCTCCTGGAATACGGGCGCGATCTGCATTCCATGGACCAGGTCATCGGGGTCATGCTCGCCATTGTCCTGATCGGTTTGCTCGTGGATAAACTCCTTTTTTCCCCCATCGAACATTTCCTCCACCGACGCTGGGGCACGGGTCGGACGTAAGGCAATTTTCTCCTCCCGAACACGGCCATTTTTTCTCATCCCCCCGAACGCCCAATGAAGGGTGTTTGGAAATCAATTTTTCGGGGGGCTTATGAAAAAAATGGGATTGTGGGTATTGGGGGCGGTCGGCTTGGCATCGCTGTGTGCCGGTTGTGCGACGTGTCCTTCCTGTGAAAACAAGTTGGCTCCGGTGGGGGAAAGAAGCCTGGGCTATCCGGGGACCACTGGATCGCTGGAGGAAAGCGGGGGCTCATACAACCCGGTGGTCGGGACGTGGCAACGCACCTGGCCCTATGGAGCGAACCTCGCAAATCCACCCTGGCAATAAGAAAGGAATTATGGATACAGCAAACGGCGGAATGATCGGCTTGGTTGGGGTGATGGCGTTATTGGCGGGATGCCAATGCGCGCCTCCGGCAGGAGGGTATGTGGAGGCGCGCACGGAGATCGATGTCCCGAATGCGTGCGCTCCGGCAAAGGTGGTTTCATGTCCCGTAAACGCGGCCCGAAGCAACCTGGTGACAGTGATCCAGCGCGAAGGCAATGCCTGTGCGCCGTTACCGCCGGTGGGTGAAATCACCGTGGTGCGCAGGATTCCCACGCGCACAAAGATGGTATTCGTGTATGTGCGGCCCGTGGACGACCGCTGCTACAACATTGAAAGCCACAATTTCGAGCGGCCCTGGCCGTGGGGTCCGTACGGAATGGGCTGTTGGTAAGGGCCTGCGAACTCCCGGGGTAGCGCACAAAGCCGTGGGCCGCCCCGGAGTGCCGCATCGGAAACTGGAGCGCTCTTCTTACGAGTCCCTAAGTTTGCTCGTGGGTTTCGGGACGTCTCCGAGCGGATTGTGCCGCGCCAATTGCCAGGCGTTGTAGCTGTTGTGGCAGAGAACGTAAAAAGTCGGTCCCAACGCGACGAGCGGGTTCGCATAGGTCAAGGCGATCCAGATCGTCAGCAAGGTGTTTTTTTGGCCCAGGCTTTGGCTGGTTTCGCGGGCATAAACCGCTCCGCCGAGTTTCCAGCCCAGGGCAAAGTTCACAGCGCAAAGAACCAACGCAATCCCCGCAATTTGCGCGATCTGCACCACGCCGCCCGCGTGCCATTGCGCCCTCAAAAAATGGCCCGCATTGGCCGTGACGAGGAACAGCGCGACCAGCCAGAGATAAAATGAAAAGTGCCGGAAGCGCAAAAGCACTTGGGTCCAAGCCGGAGCCCCCACCCGGAGGCACTGCGCCAGCGCGAGCGGCCCCAGGACGACACAAATCGTCTGCTTGAGAAAAGGGGCGGTTTGCATGGCAAATTGCGACCCCAGCAGGAACGGCAGGGCGAACGGGAAAAGAAGTCCGGCAGTGACATTCGTGAGCAACACGGAGCCGGCCACAAATTCCACCCGGCCGCCCAGCATACCCGTCACCACGGCGGAGGCCGTGGCCGTGGGCGTCAGGCCGATGAGCAGCGCCACGATGGCAAGCTGGCGGTTGAAGGGCATCAATACCGCCCAGGCGACGAGCCCCACTCCCCAGTTTGCCGCCAGCAAAAAGGCATGCTGACGACGGAATCCGGCGGGCCGGATGTCCAGAAACGCCATCCAGAGCATCGCCATGATGGCATACGGAATGAGGTATTGGAAGGCATGCGCCTCCGGGATCGCCAGTCCAAGGACCATTGCGGCCAGGAGTTTAATCGTGCGCAGAACGCCTTGATTCATCGTGCGCCAAGCAACTCACGAAATCCGCCAAAGAGAAAGCGCAAATTGGGGAAATTCCTGCTAAATTGGGCCATGAATCCTTTGAAAACATTCACCTTGAAATGGTGGCAGGGCAGCCTTTTCAAATATTCGATGCTTTGCCTGGGGATCCTGATCGGCGCGACCTGGCCGCAAATTTTCAGCCCGCTCCGGCCCCTGCTGCTGGCCGGGTTTGCTCTCCCGGCGCTCTACATTTCCTGGGTTTGGTGGAAACAGTAGAGCATTTTCGTTTGACGTTGTCGCATTGATTGTGCGCTGAAAGCGCAAGGGAAACCAGCCCAGGGCAGAGCGCAGCGTCGCCCTGGGTGCCGCGCAACAACCGGTTGCGCCCTGCAAGGGCGCTGGTAAGGGGGAGC
>CAIYQA010000481.1 GCA_903928175.1 uncultured Spartobacteria bacterium
CAAACTTGTTGGTATCTGTAAACCGCTTGCTCAATTAAACCTCCTTTTTTGGCAGCCGTGTTCCTTGAGAAACTTCTTGCACTGGTTCAGAGGGGTGAACGTCTCGCCCCTTGCGATGTCCCCAGCGGACGCCTTGAGCGCAAACCCGCACTTGCGCTGAAAGCCGCTCTTGTGAGTCGTTCCCTTGATTTGCTGGCCGTGGTAACGATTGGCGCACGCTCTGGAAGCAAACTTACCACCGGGCACGGCAGGGAGCGGACAACCACAAAGGCAAGATGTTTGCTCGCTCATGCCTCCACCCCTTTCAAAAACGCCAGCAAGCCCTCAAAGCTCCGAACCACCATACAGCGCCCATCGTTCTCTAAAATGGCATCCAGCGCCTCCTGCTGCTCGGGACGGACCTTTCCTGCGCCGTGCTTAACTTCCACGGCACAGAAAAATCCTCGACAACAGAAAAGGAAATCCGGGGTGCCTACGGTGTTGGTGGTTTTTCGGTTCATGGCAGACCGTGAAAACCAGATGCCCCGGCGAAGAAGCTCGTTGGCAATCAGCTTTTGAAGGTCGCGCTCGCTCTTGACGGCGGCAATCTCCGCGCACTCGCTATCGAGCAACCCCGCCTTTCCCATCCCCTTGCGGTCCTGGGGTTCCATGCGACGAAGGATGTTTTGGGAGGGAATCATACCGCCCCTCCTTCCATCTCAATTTCCTCCACAGCCATGGCAAGAATGATCTCTGCCTGACCAATAAGACACTCATCCACAGCCCAACGCGCCATTTTGTGGGCGGTTTCGAGTATCCCGCGCCCCTCAATCCACATCAGGGCATGGAGAAGTTTAACCCAAGGAGCGCGAATTTTCGCCCAGCGATCGTAACCGAACGATGCAATTACATCCCTTCGGTTCTGGAGCCATCGGGCGGAAATCGCGCCGAGCTTTAACTGGGTATCTCCCGTATTTTCAATGATCTGTGTGCATTTTTTGTGACACTCAGACCGATTTACAGAGAGAGGCGGGAGCGGGAATCGAACCCGCGAGCCTCCGCTCTCTGTGTTATTATTTGCGGTTCTCTGTATTTTCATAGGTATATTTGTTGAAATTCGTAGAGCCGTGTGCACATTGTGACACTGACTTATGGCTTCTCTTGTCCGTCGAAAAACATCCCCGTTTTGGTATGTCCAGCACCGAACCGCTCATGGGGATTGGAAGCGAACGGCCACCCGTTACCGTATTGGTATTGGAAGTGACACGCGCAAGGCGCGGGAGCTTGCGGCGGAATACTCCTTGAAGGAGCACCAGAACAAAAGCGAGCCTCGGGAGAACTGGTCGTGCTGGGTGGATGATTGGCTTGCAGGCAGGAGACTCTCCCCGCTGACCGTGGCTCGATACCAGTCCTCTTGGGAGCATGTCCGCAAGTTTCTGCACAAGGTCGGCATCCAGGGGCCGCGCTACGTCACCTATGCCACCTGCATGGACTACATGGCATGGCGCAAAAAAAACAAAGCAGGTCGCAAGAAACCCGCCACTCTCAACACGGCAATCATGGAGTTGAAGGTTCTCGGGTTCATCATGGGCGAGGCAGTCAGGCGAGGGTTCGCAAACTCTAATCCCTGCCGGGAGTTGCGCATCCCGCGAGATAAACCCCGCGAGAAACCGGAGCTTACAGACGATCAAATTTCCACGATCCGCGAGGCTTTGAAAACTGAGCCGGAATGGATGTCCGACGCCTTCGAGTTGGCAATCCACCACGGATGCCGACTCTCTGAGTGCCGGGTTCCAATGGAGGATGTGGATTTCACCCGCAACGTGATCCATTTTCGCAAGACCAAAGGCGACAAGCCTTTCACCGTCCCGATCCATCCGGGGATTCTCCCATTGCTTAAACGGAAGGCTAAAACCGGGGCGGCGTTCGTTTCCGAAGTGCCGGGAAACGACTCCAAGCCGTTCCATACGCTTTTTAAGAAGCTGGGGCTGGTGGGTGTCAGCTTTCATTCTACTAGGGTTACTGTGGTGTCAAGGATGGCGCGAAGCCCCGAGATTAAGCCGGAGCTTGCGAGGCGTTACGTGAACCACTCGTCGGAGTTGGTTCACCGGATTTACCAGCGACTTGGGGCCGAGGATTTACGCGGGATTTCGGGCGTCTTAGGTATTCCGTCACCCGGAAATGGGGATGATCCGCAAGCCATTTAAGGGCGTGACGCTTGGTTGTGCGACCCGGATACGGGAACTCGTACCCTGCATGGCGCATGGCCGTTACGTAGCCAGGATTCCGGTTCATGCACTCTGCAAGCTCGCGTCCGTTGAGGAGTTCTTCGCTCATATTAGTCTCCTAAAAGTTTGTCCAGCGGTGCGAATGCCTTGTCGATTTGATGGTCATACTTAGCAGGAAACACCATCCTGAAAATCACAAGCAGGATTCTAATTCCAACTCTCTCGCGAAGGCAGAGCCGAGCGTCTGCCTTGTCGTAGTCGATGTCTATTTTGATGTCCATGGTTTGATTGGTTTATAGCTTCTTAACCCATCCAGGCAGGCTTACGGTTGTAATTTCGTCGTCATACCCCGGCCACTCGCCCCGCTCTTGGCAATCGGCAAAGAGGGCAATCTCCCGCTCATAGGTCGCGCGCCCCAAGTCCACGCTCTCGGTATCAAATTGAACGACGCGCACGCCAAATGGAGCGTTTCTCTCAACGACGATGAACAGGAATGCAGGATCAGAAACGCCAACAGCATCCAAAATGTCCGCATAATAGGCATTCTGAACGTGGTAACGAAATCCCGCTGCCTTTCGCTCAAACTCCCTTGCATCATCCGTGGTCTTCAGGTCTGCGATGCACGGCCTTCCGGTTGCGTCCTCGGTAAGCCAATCGGCGCGCCCCCTGCGTAGGACGCCCGTTTCCTGATGGACGGCATACATACTCTGCTCTGCCGATCCTTTCTTGAGAATAACAGACACCATCGGGTGATTACGCACGGAGTGTACCATTCCTTTGATTCCTGCCGCGTCTTCAATGGAGAGAATGGGCTTGTCTTGGTGTGCATCCCTCCAAGCCTTGCCGTCTTTGGAAACGAAGCTCATCCCCTCCGGCTTCACATGGTGACTCTTGCC
This sequence comes from uncultured Spartobacteria bacterium, assembly GCA_903928175.1. Lineage (GTDB taxonomy): Bacteria > Verrucomicrobiota > Verrucomicrobiia > Chthoniobacterales > Chthoniobacteraceae > UBA695. The sequence continues at coordinate 3,104 of CAIYQA010000481.1, forward strand.
TTCTCCGAACAAGTCAGGCTCAAAAACCGCAAGGTGCGTAAGCGTCCCGATAAGCATTGAGGGCGTGGGATCATCCTTTGGAGAGTCTAGATAGGCGCGCAGATGGGCCGGGGACTGCGCTATTCTGTCAAGCATGGATTTTGAGACTCCGGGGCCGGAATGGTATTCCGCTGCGGGCATGTCGTAGATTCCCGGCTTCATTCTGCACCCCCTTCCTGCATTGCTTTCAACTCGGGCAGGATTTCATGCCATGCATTGATGTAGGCTTTCGCCCATTTGTCGGCGAAATCGGCAAGAGAATCAGCAGCCCATTGGCGTTTTTCCTTGGCGTGCGACAGGATCGTTTCCTCTTTGATCCCGCTGCCTTTTGCGAGATTTGCAAGCCCTTCCTGCGGGGATGCTTGGGCTTGCGGCTGTTTTTCCAAACCGGGAATTTCCTCGCGCTTAGGATCTGGACTTGCTTCCACATTGAAGGCTGGCTTCCGATCAATTGCGGGGAACGCCTCGTCAATCGCAATGTCGCCGTCGCGGATGGCCGTTCGCAACCCCGTCAACTGTTCCAGAGCTTCCGCCCCAAGATCAGCCTCCCCTTTGATCCCGAGCGCAAGAAATACTCGCTCCGCGTCGATCCCGGATTTATTTGCCCAGGCCAATGCCGCCTCACGCCTGCGTTCGATAGTTTTTGCGTCCCCGCAGAGCACGCGGCGAACCTCTGCTTCGATTGGTTTTGCCAGAGCACGCGGAACCACTTGGAATGTTGCATCGCGCCGAGCCTTTGCGAGAGCCGCTTTGGCAATCACAACGCGCATCCGCTCGTCGTAAGGTTTTCCATCTCGCTTTACGGTCGCCTCGACAACCTCCGCAGAGCTTGCGAAGTTGCTTTCGAGGTCAATCGCCATGCCTCGCGCAATAATCTGACGCTCGGTCTGCTCGATAATCGTTGCGTATACACGCAGATTCCCGTAGCTCGCCCCTACGATCTCAGCCATGCGCACGCTCATCCCCTCGGCGTAGGTCTGCTTGCCGTTTTTGTCCTTCCCCACAGGCCTGCGGTATAAGCAACTTTCGGCGGTGTCCTCGTCGATTGTAGCCATACTCAGTGCGCGCCTTTGGAAAGACGCCATTGAGCGCGGGAAACGATGGGCGGTCGCAATCTGCACGTCGATTTCCGCGCGCTGCATGATTTCTAGCGAGGAGGCCGCAATGACCTCTGTCGGCTCTACTCTTTCAAGTTCAAATGTCTTTGTCATAATGTTTTGGTTAGTTGAGGGTTGCGTTTCATGGGTTGTTTTTTTTGGCGAGTGATTTAGGATTCAACCGCTGTGCG
>CAIYQA010000482.1 GCA_903928175.1 uncultured Spartobacteria bacterium
TAATGCAGCACCCGGCCTTCGTGGACCAGCAGGACGTAGGGGATGATCTGTTTCAACCCGGGGTTGGTCTCCGCCGCGGGACGTGCCGTGAAGAAGTTATTTTCGCGCGCCAGCAAGGCCGGGAGATAATGTTGCACGTCAAAGGCGAGCCCTTGGAAAGCTCCGAGCTGCTCAAAAAGGGAACGCCGCACCACGAGGATCATTTCGTCTGTCATACCCGAAGTGTCGCGGGGAACAGCGCCGGTTTCAATGCGGAATTGTGCAAAGAAGATTACGCCCGCGCCCTCACGTCTCACTCAACGCGATGGGTCTGGCTACGGTTTCGCCTTGGCCATGTTCGGGACAAGCTGGAACTTGCGCAGGGTGATCAGGTCGCCGGTAATGTTAAGGGTCTCGGCGCGGATCGGGTCAATGACCGGCGCGTTGGCGCTGTCCATGGCCTCGGGATCGTCTTCGTCCGGGTCGTCCACCGCAGCCGCAGGCTCGGCGTTCTTGGCTCCTTTTTTTGCGTCCTTGGGTTTCTCTGGAGCGGCGACCCATTGATCTACATAGCCGCTTTTTTTACCGTCGTTCTTGGCCAATTCCAGCGGGGCGGTGACATTGTCAAGCGTCACGGCATAGACCTTCAGGTCCGGGGCCTTGCGCTTGCTCCGCTCGGCGCTGCGTTTTTCCTTGAGGGCTTTTTCCTTGGCGATTTCCTCCCGGCGCTTGTGCTCGTTGAGGGAGATTTTATTGCCATCCAGGGTCTCCTTCAGGCGGGCGATGTCGTCGTTGGTGTATTTGAATTCCGGACTGGCCGCAACCCGCGCCGCGGAACGGCTCCGCAATTCGTCCAGGAAAAGCGGTTGATTGCTCACCTTGCGGTAATCCGCAGGCGGCACTTCGTCGTAGGGAAGCGGATTTTTGAGGGCGCTCTCGCCAATGTCTTCCCGATCCCAGAGCGAGGGGAGGGCGATGTCGGAGGCCACCCCTCCAAATTGGGTCGAACCACCGGCTACGCGGTAAAATTTCTGGATGGTCAGCTTGAGCGCCCCGGCTTCCCCGCTCGCGCCGCTCAAGAATTGCACAAAGCGATCCACGGGGATCAACTGCTGGACGGTGCCTTTGCCGAAGCTGTGGCGGTCGCCCACGATGACGGCGCGCCCGTAGTCCTGTAACGCTCCGGCGAAAATTTCGCTGGCGGAGGCGCTCAGAGTGCTGGTCAGCACCACGAGCGGCCCGTCATAGGTGACGTCCGGCTCTTCCGCGTTCAAAACTTCGATTTTGCCATTCGCATCCTTCACCTGCACCACGGGGCCTTTTCGGATGAACAGCCCGGTCAGCTTCGTCGCCTCAGTCAAATAGCCGCCGCCGTTGCGCCGGATGTCGATGACGAGACCGGAGATGTTCTCCTTTTTGAGCCGCTTGAGCAGCGTCTTCACGTCTTCGGTCGTGCTTGCCGTGCCGTCCGTGTCTCCATTAAACCCGAGCAACGTAATCCAGCCGATGCGCTGCGATTTACCCTCGGCATCCGCCTTTTCGATGATGTAAGCCTTGGGTTTCTGGTCTTTCATTTGGACCTCATCGCGCACGATTTCCACCACCTTGCGCACGCTGGGGTCCGCCGCATGCGACGGGATCACCTGAAGGCGCACCTTGGTTCCCTTTGTGCCGCGGATCATGGAAACCACCTTGTCGAGCTTGATGTCGATCACTTCCACAAAATCCTTGTTGCCCTGGGCCACTGCGACGATCCGGTCGCCCACTTTCAAATGCCCTTCCTTGTCGGCGGGTCCGCCAACCACCAGTTCCATGATTTTTGTGTAACCGTCGTCGCTCTTCTTGAGCACCGCGCCGATGCCCACCAGCGAGAGCTTCATCATGACCTGGAAATTTTGGAACTCCTCCTTGCTCATGTATTCGGAGTGCGGGTCGTAGGTCTGGGCGAGCGCAAAGAGAAACTGGTCCACGGCGTCCCGGTTCGTCTGCTCTTGCAGGGTCCGCAGGAAGGTGTCGTAGCGGCGGTTCAAGACTTTCACAGGCGGCTCCACCGCTTTTTCGGCGAGTTTGAGGGCGAGGTATTCGCTTTCAATCTTGTCATGCCAAAGTTGTTCGGCCTCGGCTTCATCCTTGGGCCAGGGCGCTTTCTGGCGATTCAGGAGAAACGTGCGGTCGCTTTTGAACGTGAATTTCTCCTCGGCCAACCATTTTTTCACCTTGGCGACACGGCTTTCGGCCCGTTTTTTGAACAGGTCAAAAATCTCGTAGGCCGGGGTGGGATTGCCGAGCAGGATATCGTCGTCGAGAGCCCCGCCGTATTTGGCGACAAAGGCGTCGATGTCCTGCTGGGTGAAAACGAGGTGGGCGTAGTCGAGCGTCTCCAGGTAGCGCAGGAGCGTGCGCCGGGAGATCTCGTTATCCAGCTTGTGGCGGCTGTAATGGAATTGCTCCAGCACGCGCCCGATCGAACTGGTAATCTGGCCGGGATCGGCATCCGCGACCAGTCGCGGAGAGGTGGACACCAACACGGCGGAAGTCGCAAGGAGGACAAAAAAGGAACGAAAAAATTTCATGAGGTATCGGTTGCGGCAGAGTTCAATCAAAGCCGGAATGAGGCGACGCGCAATCCTTTTTGACCTCCGCCCGCCAATCTCCTGAGAAATCAGACTTGCGTCGCCCGCCAAATTGCCTTCCCCTCATTCCCACAATGCACATAGACACCTTTACCGGCGGAGCGTTCGAAACGAACTGCTTTTTGATCCAGACAGCCAGCGGTGGAATCCTCGTGGACGCCCCCGAGGGAGCCCACGAATGGCTCCAGCGCAGCGGCGCGCGCGTCAGTGTCCTGCTGCTGACCCACGGCCACATCGACCACGTGATGGACGCCGCGAAAATCCAGGCCGCGCACGGCTGCCGCGTGGGCTACCACCGCGACGGGATCGCCATGCTCACCGAGCCCGGGTTTTTCCGGCGCATCGGGTTTCCTTGGGATATTGAACCGGTGACCGCGGATTTTTTTATTGAAGAAACGGAGTCGTTACAGGTCGAGGGGGTGGATTTCCAAGTGCTGCACGTGCCGGGCCATTGCCCCGGTTCGCTCTGTTTCTTTGCCAAGGGCGAGCGCATCCTGTTCGGGGGCGACGTGCTTTTTGCCGGGGGCGTGGGCCGCTGGGACCTGCCCGGCGGGGACCGGCAGCTCTTGCTTTCGGGCATCGTGGATAAAGTGCTGCCGCTGGGGGATGACGTGCGCGTATTGCCCGGCCACGGCCCGGCGACGACCGTCGGCAGGGAGCGGGCCACCAATCCGTTTTTGGTGGGAGCCGTGTAAGCATTTTATTAAGCATTCTTGTTCCCAAGTTAAACTTGGGAACACACTTTCCTGCGAAGTTGAACTTCGCTACCCCGCTGCAAACCAGATGATGAGCCGTTACGGAGCCAGTGCAACTGGCGGGATCGTTGCGTTCCCAAGTGCAACTTGGGAACGAGGACTCGAAAAAGAGAGAAACCTCACGCAAAGCCGCAAAAGCGCAAAGTGAGGAGGAAACGGTATTCCTTTCTTTGCGCCTTTGCGGCTTTGCGTGAGACTAAACAATCCCCAGCGCCTCGCTGCGCGCGCAGAGCAGCGCGCGCACGGGCGGTTCGGCGGGAAAGGGGGTGTCGCTGTCGAGGTGGCGGTCGCATAACCCAAAGAACTCCGCTTCGGTCGTGGCCCGCCGGATGCCGTGCAAAAACGCCTCATCCGGCCCGATCCCCTGCCCGATGAAGTTCATATACTTCTTGAGCTTGGAAACATTGTTGGCCTCGCTCAGACGCGGGATGCGGGTCTCGATGTAGAGATGGTCGATATAGTCGCGCAGATCGCGCAAGGTCGGCTCGAAAATCGGCCGTCCTTGCGCGCCGTCCCGGATTTGCGCGAACAGCCACGGGTTGCGGATGGCCCCGCGCCCGATCATGAGCCCGGCAGCTCCCGTGGCAGCCAGGGTTTCGCGGGCGAGCGCCACCGAAAGGACATTGCCATTGGCAAACACCGGCGCGCGCAACCGCTCCACGGCTTGGCGGATGCGATCCAGATGCACCCGCGTGCGGTAAAGCTCGCGCACCGTGCGCCCGTGCACAGTGAAGGCGTCCACTTCATGCGCCGCGAAAATCTCCAGCAACCGGCCGAATTCGGCGGGATCGCTGAAACCGATCCGCGTTTTCACGGTGAACTGCACGCCGATGATGGGCCGCAGCGCGCGCAAAATGGCATCGATGTGTTCCGGGCGCTTGAGGAGCCCACCGCCGGCGCTCTTGCGGCAGACCACCGGCGCGGGGCAGCCGAGGTTGAGGTCAATGCCGAAAATCGGGTGCCGCTGGAGGGCATGCGCCGTGCGCAGGAGCGAGGGGATGTCCTCGCCGATCATCTGCGCGATCACCGGGCGCCCGGTCGGGTTCTCGTCAATCGAGCGCAGGATGTGCCGCTCGGGTGTGGAATCGCGATGCACCCGGAAATATTCCGTGTAGTAGAGATCCGCGCCGCCATAGTGCTGCATCACGCGCCAAAACGGCAGGTCGGTGATGTCCTGCATGGGCGCGAGGGCAAGCAACGGGCCGTGCGCGGGAAGAAGATCAGCAAAGGTGGGCATGGAACCGAGACTATAACCTGAATTCAGCAGAAGGACTCGCGCAAAGTGCGCAAAGGACGCAAAGGAAGACCAGGGGGATCGCGCCACTCCGCGCGCGATGAATTGCGTGCGCCACCTTTTCCTTCTCGCTCCCGAGCTCCAGCTTGGCAATGCCCTTGTCTTCGAGGCTCCACCCTCGACAGCGCGGATGCAAACCCCCGGCTTGATTCCCAAGCAGCGTTTCAATCGCAAAACTCCTCTTTGCGTTCTTCGCGTCCTTTGCGCGAAATGGAAATGCTGGATGGGGTAAAAATGAGACACCCCGTTTTGCCACAGGGCCAAACGGGGTGTCTCGGTTATCGAGGGGGAAATTCCCTGGACTTAAATTTTGCTCTTGAGGTCTTTGCCAGCCGAGAATTTCACGGTCTTGGATTTCTTGATCTTGATCTTCTGGCCGGTCTTGGGATTGACGCCCATGCGAGCCGCGCGTTCAGCGACCTTGAAGGTGCCAAAGCCGATGAGCTGGACGTTCTTGGATTTCTTGAGGCCGACTTTAATGCTGTCGATGACGGCTGCTACGGCGCGTTCGGCTTCAGCTTTGCTGGCGCCGAGATTTTTTTGGACGGATTCAACGAGTTCTGCCTTGTTCATGGATCGGGATTTTTTTAGAGGTTTGTTCCGGGTTTTTTATACTTTTTTGAACTTTGGATTCCTGGGAGTCCAGAAACCTTGACCGTGTTGTGTCACTCGGTATTTCTTATGTCAAAGGATTTTTTTCAAAACCGCAAAATTTCCTCCAAGCGCCTGTTTATCGGCATTGCCAAGCGGCGGGGGGGATGCGAAGGTTTTCATTATGCCCATGACATTAGAAGAACGCATGAACGAGTTTTTCGCCCGGAAACCTTCGATCCATTCCACGGCGTTTGTCGCACCGACGGCGGCGATCATCGGCCATGTGACCCTGGAGGAGGAATCGAGCGTCTGGTACCACACAGTGTTGCGCGGGGACATCAACCGCATCCATGTCGGCCCCCGCTCCAATATCCAGGACGGTTCGGTCGTGCACCTGGCCGACGATTACCCGGTTCTCATCGGCGAATTGGTGACCATTGGCCATAAGGCAATGATCCATGCCTGCACCATCGGCGACGAATGTCTCATTGGCATGGGGGCGATCCTTCTCGATGGCGTGGAGATCGGCGCGCGCTGCATCATCGGCGCGGGCGCGGTGGTGACGAGCGGCACCAAGATTCCGCCCGGCTCGCTGGTTCTTGGCACGCCGGCCAAGGTGGTCAAGACGCTCGACCTCGATGCGCAAGCCAAGATCCGCACCTGGGCGGAGAAATACATCGGAGTCTCGCGGCGCTTCCTGGAGCACGCGCGCAGCACCCCGCCGGGCGTGTATTTGTAGGGCTTCGGACTTTAACGGCAATTTGCTGGATGCCGGGCTTTAGCCGGCATTTTTAGCTTTGCCACCGGCTTCAGCCGGTGGTTACCTGTGCTCCGAAATCCCCAGCCGGCTTTAGCCGGGCTTCTCTGCTCAACAGCCATGGCAAGCCACATCTTTCACGAACTGTTCATCCACCTGAACTGGCATACCAAGGAAGATCAAGCCTTGCTCAATGAAAAGCTGGAGATGCAAGTCCATGAATTTCTCAAACGCCGGAGCATGGACACCAAAGGCGTCTATTTCCATGGCATTGGGGGAACCGCGACGCATGTGCATCTGGTGCTCCAGATCGAACCCTTTGTCTGCATCAGCGATCTGGTGGGGGATTTGAAAGGAGCCAGCTCGCGGGAAATCAATGCCCGGGAACGCTACCACGCGCTGGAATGGCAGCGCGGCTTCGGGGTTGTCAGCTTTGGGAAGAAGCAGTTGGGATGGGTGTTGGAGTATGTCGCCAACCAGAAAGAACACCACCGGTGCGGGAGTGTGATGCAGCGGCTGGAGAGGAATATCGGGTTGGCTGATCCATAGCGCAGGGGAGAAGCCCGGCTGAAGCCGGCTGGGTTTGGATGGGGGGCGTTCACCACCGGCTGAAGCCGGTGGCAAAGCCAAGAATGCCGGCTAAAGCCCGGCATCGAGGAGATACTGTTTCCTCGCTTCCTGGCCGCAGCTAAAAATTTCACACGAAGACACAGAAGGGAAAAAAGCAGACCGAGTAAACGCCCGCCTACCAAAGCGGCGTGCGTCAGCCGCCGCAATGTCGGCAGCGCGAAATGGGTCCAGCGTCACGCTGGCGCGCGGGAGCGCGATCCGCAACTGGCCTCAGGCCAGTTACGCCTTGCCATGCACCCGCGCGGCGACCTTCAGCCGCAGCGCGTTGAGGGCGATGAACCCGGTGGCGTCGGTCTGGTTGTAGGCCTGCGTGGGATCGGCTTCCATCGTGGCGATGTGCGGGTTGTAGAGGCTCACCGGGCTCTTGCGGCCTGCGGTGATGAGGTTGCCCTTGTAGAGCTTCAAGCGCACGGCCCCGGTCACGTTCTTCTGCGACTCGTCCACGAGCGCTTGCAGCGCGTAGCGATCCGGCGAGAACCAGAACCCGTTGTAAACCAGCTCCGCATATTTCGGGATGAGCGCATCGCGCAGGTGCATCACTTCGCGGTCCATCGTGATCGACTCCACCTGCCGGTGGCCGAAGAGCAGAATCGCGCCGCCGGGGGTTTCATACACGCCGCGGCTCTTCATGCCGACGAACCGGTTTTCCACCATATCCACGCGGCCAATGCCGTGCTTGCCGCCCAGTTTGTTGAGCACTTTCATCACCCACAGGGGCGAAAGTTGCGCGTACTCTTCCGGGTTGAACACCGGCTGGCCGGGGTATTTCATGGAGGCGAGCAACTCGCCGATCCCGGCGTATTTGATCCCGGTGCAGATCCCTTTTTCAAAGGCGAGTTCCACGTATTCGGCCTTGTCCGGAGCTTCTTCCGGGCTGACGGAGAGCACATACATGTCGCGCACTTCCGGCGCGCTGGCGTCAAACCACGGGTCTTCCAAAATGCCGCTCTCGAAGCTGATGTGCAGGAGGTTGCGGTCCATGGAATACGATTTTTTGGCGGAAGCCTGCACGGGAATTTTGTTCGCCTCGGCAAACGCGATCATCTCCGCGCGGCCGGGGAACTGCTGGCGGAAACGCTCCTGCCGCCAGGGGGCGATCACTTGCAATTCCGGGGCGAGAGCGGCGGCGGTGAGCTCGAAACGGACCTGATCGTTGCCTTTGCCGGTCGCGCCATGCGCCACGGCGTCGGCTCCCTCGGCGCGGGCGATCTCCACCATCCGTTTGGCGATCAGGGGCCGGGCGATGCTGGTGCCCAGGAAATATTGGCCTTCGTAAATTGCTCCCGCCTGGATCATCGGGAAGATGAAATCGCGCGCAAATTCCTCGCGCAGATCGTCGATGTAACACTTGGAGGCGCCGGTGCTGAGCGCCTTCGGCTCCAGTCCGTCGAGCTCCTCTTCCTGGCCGACATCGGCGCAAAACGCGATGATTTCGGCACCATAGGTTTGTTTAAGCCATTGAAGGAGGACGGACGTATCGAGCCCGCCGGAGTACGCAACGACGATTTTCATAGGGGGGCGATTCAAGCACCAACCCGCGCCCGCGCCAAGAAATTAGAGCGTTTCGGTTTTAGTGTTTACAACGAGCTAGGAGCGCCGTGGGTTGGTGCACAGCTTTTTAAGCGAAGCGGCTGTATTTACCATACTGCCCGAGCTTGAAAAGCTGTGCAACGACCCACGCCGCCATAGGGCGTGTAAACAATAAAACCGAAACCGCTCTAGCCGCAAAAAGGCGCAAGAGGCGTAAAATCCCTTTTGGACCTACCCAATAGGATGGAGGCGCCTTTCCTTTTTCGGGAGAGCCCCCCTCAACTTCCCTCTTGCCATTCCCGGGCCGTTCCCGGATTGTCGCGCAATTCCCGGAATGACCCAAGTTTTTCTATCCCGAGTGGCCAGCACCCTCGTCCTTTGGACGGCGGTGTTGTGGACTATTTTCTCCGGCTACGAAATCGGCTTCTTCGCCCTGCTCTCCGCAGTGGGCATGGCGGCGCTTTGGGAGTTTTACCGAATGCTCGATCACAAGAGGCTTCCGAATTTCAAAGGGGTGGGGATGCTCTGCGGAGCCGTCATGCTCGGCGGTTCCTTTTATTATTACCGCTCCCTTGGGCCTTCGCAGTCCTATGACTGGGAAATGATCTCGCTGCTCGGGTTCCTGCTGACGGTGTTCACCCGGCAAATTTTCAAGGGGCTGCAAGAGGTCTCGCCGCTGCCGACGATGGCCTTCACCCTCTTCGGTCTGCTGTATGTCATTTGGATGTTCAATTTTCTGAACAAGATCGTCTACCTGCTGCCCCGCACGCCGGACCACCAGGTCACCGGCCAGTTTTATGTGCTTTACCTGATCGTGGTGACCAAATTCAGCGACATGGGCGCTTATCTTACGGGCACCGTCATCGGAAAACATAAAATGGTTCCGCACATCAGCCCCAAGAAAACCTGGGAAGGCTTTTTTGGCGCGCTGGCGTTTTCCCTGCTCGGCAGTTACGGAATGTATTGGCGCATGCCCAATCACCTCCACTGGCTCAACTGGACGCATGCCACGATCCTCGGCCTGGTGCTCGGGTTTGCCGCTATTGTGGGCGATCTGGCGGAATCGATCCTCAAACGCAGCACGGATACCAAGGACTCGGGCCATTTCCTCCCCGGCATCGGCGGTGCGCTTGACCTCATCGACAGCCTGCTCTTTACCGCGCCCCTTTTATTTTTCTACCTTAGAAGCATCATCGGAGTGGGATGAAAAACGTCGTCGTTCTAGGAGCCACAGGGTCCATCGGCCAAAGCGCGGCCAAAGTCGCACTGGATATTCCGCAGCGGATGCGGATCGTCGGCATGTCGGCCCATCGCAACCTCGCCAAGCTCGAAGAACTCGCGGCCCAATTCCCCGAAGCCGCTCTCTGCATCACCGACGCAACCGCCCCGACCCCCGACGCGCTCAGGTGCACTCGCAAGGTCCTCCGGGGCGAAGAAGGGCTCCTGGAGCTGGCCACCCTGCCCGAGGCCGACATGGTGCTCATTGCCATCGTCGGCATCGGCGGACTGCGCCCCGCCCTGGCCGCCATTGAAGCGGGCAAAGACATCGCGATCGCCAGCAAGGAAATCCTCGTCATGGCGGGCGAGATCGTGATGGAAGCCGCCCGGCGCAAGGGGGTCCATGTCCTGCCGGTCGATAGCGAACACAATGCGATTTTCCAATGCCTGGAAGGGCGCGACCCGGCCCATGTGCGCCGCCTCATCCTCACCGCCAGCGGCGGCCCGTTCCGACAGGCGACGGCGGAAAGCCTCGAAAGCGTCACCCCGGCCCAGGCGCTCAAACATCCGACCTGGAACATGGGCTCGAAGATCACCATCGACTCGGCCACGCTTTTCAATAAAGGCCTGGAAATGATCGAAGCCCGTTGGCTTTTCAACGTCGAAATGCGCCGCATCGACGTGATCGTCCACCCGCAGAGCGTCGTGCACTCGATGGTGGAATTCGTGGACAGCTCCGTGCTCGCCCAGTTGAGCCACTCGGACATGTGTTTCCCGATCCAATACGCCGTCACCTGGCCCGAGCGCGTCACCAACACCCTGCCCCCGCTCGATTTCTCGCAACTCGCCCGGTTGGAGTTTGAAGCGCCGCGCCGCGACATCTTCCCGGCCCTCGACCTGGCCCGGCACGCGGGCGAAACCGGGGGGACGCTCCCCGCCGTGCTCAATGCCGCCAATGAAATCGCCGTCGCCGCCTTTCTTGAGCACCGCCTCTCGTTCCCGGGGATCTGGAAAACCGTTGCCGCCGTGTTGGCCGCCCACCGGGCCGTTGCGCATGCGCCGCTCGATGCTATAGTCGAGGCCGACCAATGGGCGCGCATCCACGCGGCACAAAGGATACAAGCTTCACACGACATGAAATGAGAGGTTTTTTATTCTCACACGAAGGCACGAAGGCACGAAGGGAAACAGAAGAAATCTCTTCCTCGTGCCTTCGTGTCTTCGTGCCTTCGTGTGAGACTTCTTACTCCCCTCGTTCCCAATCTCCTGATTGGGAACGGACTTGTCTTGGAAACTCTGTTTCCTCGTGCGTAATCCATGGCTTCAGGCGAGGTTTTCGAAACAGAGTTTCGCAAACAACGGCATTCCCAATCAGGAGATTGGGAACGAGAAAAGAGGCGAACCACGCAA